>JBPCXW010000030.1:0-27414 GCA_051008185.1 Gammaproteobacteria bacterium | reverse complement strand
CCTTGAAGGGTTGCTCAATATTATAAGTATGGTGATGCACTCCCAGTTTGTCCGCCATTTCCTCCGCATCGGCATTACTCATTTCAGCGGTGTAACGGGATGGCATGATCAGTACTTCTATATTGTCAGCACCCAGGGCATCAACCGCTATTGCCAGGGTCAAGGCGGAATCAATGCCGCCTGACAGCCCGATCACCGCCCCCGAAAAATGGTTTTTGTGTGCATAATCCCTGACGCCGCAAACAATGGCCTGATATATGTCCGCCTCATCGTCGGCAGGGGTATGAATGACGGCATCGGCCGGCTCAAGCATGAAGACATCATCAACAAAACGCGGCGCGCGAAACCGGGTCTTGCCCTGCTTGTCAATCAACATTGAGTCTCCGTCAAACACCAGTTCATCTTGTCCCCCCGTCATATTGACATAGAGAATATCCAGCTTGTTGTCTCTGGCACGATCACGGATCAGTTGTTGTCTGATCCCGGCCTTGCCGATGTGGTAGGGCGAGGCATTGATATTGATCAACAAACCGGCACCCAGGTCGGCTGCCTCGGCGGCAGGCTCCGGTGTCCATAGGTCTTCGCACACACTTAGCGCGATGCGTTTATCACCAATGTCGCAGATATTACTGTTGTTGCCCGGGGTAAAATAACGCTTCTCATCAAACACGCCGTAATTGGGCAAATTACGTTTGTGGTAGCTGTGGATAATCTCGCCGTTGTAGAGCAGGCCGCAGGCATTATACAGATCGCTGTTCACCCTCTCGGTATAACCGAGGATCACCTTGATATCCTGACAATGGGCGGCGATTGTCTCAACCGCATGTTGCATTTGTTGATGAAAGCCGGGGCGTAACAATAAATCCTCAGGTGGGTAACCGCTTATGGCCATCTCCGGGAAGATGATCATGTCCGCCCGTAGTGCACGGGCGGTGTCAATTTTATCTATGATCAGTTTGGCGTTTTGTGCAATGTCGCCTACGCAGGCATTGATCTGCGCGACTGCCACACGATTCAAATCATCATAGGCCATAGGGCAAGTAGCCGACGGCTAGCCTAGCCTGTCGGCAATGGCCTTACCCAATTCAGCGGGTGAGCGGACTGTGGTGACCTGTGCGGCTTCCAGCGCGGCAAACTTGTCGGCGGCGGTGCCCTTGCCACCCGAAATGATGGCCCCGGCATGCCCCATGCGTTTCCCCGGCGGTGCGGTGACCCCTGCTACATAACCCACCACCGGCTTGCTTACATGTTGTTTGATAAAAGCCGCCGCTTCTTCTTCGGCAGTGCCGCCGATTTCACCTACCATGATAATCCCCTGAGTGTCTTCATCTTGCTGAAACAGGGCAAGACAATCAATGAAGTTCACGCCATGGATCGGATCCCCGCCGATGCCGATACAGGTGCTTTGCCCCAGGCCGGCGTTGCTGGTCTGGTGTACCGCCTCATAAGTCAGGGTGCCGGAGCGGGAGACGATGCCAACGACCCCGGCCTGATGAATGTCCCCGGGCATGATTCCGATCTTGCACTGGCCGGGGGTGATGATGCCGGGGCAGTTGGGGCCGATGAGTCTGGTATCCGGGTAGTGCTCCAGACTGGCCCGCACTTTTACCATGTCTGTCACCGGGATCCCTTCGGTGATGCAGACGATCAAACTGATGCCCGCTGTTGCTGCTTCCAGAATAGCCTCTGTCGCGAAGGCCGCAGGCACCATGATCATACTGGCGTCGGCACCGGTGGCATTGACCGCGTCCGCCACCGTATTGAATACCGGTCTATCCAGATGAGTCTGCCCACCGCGGCCCGGTGTGACCCCGCCCACCAGTTGTGTGCCGTAGGCAATGGCTTGCTCGGCATGGAAAGTACCTTGCTTGCCGGTAAAACCCTGCACGATAACCCGGGTATTTTTATTTACGAGTATGGCCATCAGTTTACCCCTTTTGTTGCCGCCACGACTTTGTTTGCAGCGTCAGTGAGATCATCCGCTGAAATAATTTTCAGGCCGCTGTCGTTCAGCAGTTGCTTGCCTTGCTCTACATTGGTGCCCTCCAGTCTGACGACAACCGGCACCTCAATTCCGACTTCCTTGACAGCGGCGATAATACCTTCGGCGATCAGATCGCAACGCACAATACCGCCGAATATGTTGACTAGTATGGCCTGCACCTTGGAGTCCGACATGATAAGTTTGAACGCCTCGGCAACCCGCTCTTTGGTCGCACCACCGCCCACATCCATAAAGTTGGCGGGGTCACCGCCGTGCAATTTGATAATGTCCATCGTGGCCATCGCCAGACCGGCACCGTTGACCATGCAGGCGATATTGCCGTCAAGGGCGACATAGTTGAGATCGTGTTGTTTGGCCCGGTTTTCTTTTTCATCTTCCTGTGAGGGATCGCGCCAGTCTTCCAGATCGGGGTGTCTGTAGATGGCATTTTCATCCACGGCGATCTTGGCATCCAGTGCCTCCAGATCACCGGATTTGGTAATGATCAACGGATTGATCTCCACCAGACTCAGATCCTTTTCACAAAACAGACGATACAGGTCGCGCAGGATTGCGACCAGTTGTTTGCGTTGTTCGGCATTGAGTTGCAGCGAGAACCCCAGAGAGTTGCACTGCCAGGTTTGCATGCCTATCACGGGGTCAACGGTAAAGGTAATAATTTTCTCCGGTTCCTTGGCGGCGACTTCTTCTATGTCCACCCCTCCGGCACGGGAGGCCATGACTGCGATACGTCTGTGTGCGCGATCAACCAGCATCCCCAGATACAACTCGGATTCTATCTCCGACAGTGCGGATACCAGCACACAGTTGACAGGCTTGCCCGCCGGGCCTGACTGCCGGGTCACCAGAACCGTACCCAGCATGGCCTTCACCGCCTGTTCCAGTTCATCGGTCCCGTTGACCAGTTTGACCCCGCCGGCCTTGCCGCGACCACCGGCATGCACCTGGGCCTTGACCACCCAGCTGTCACCGCCCAATTCGGCGGCACCGTTCAGGGCTTCTTTCAGGCTATGGGCGGCTTTGCCTGCTGGCACGGGGATGTTGTAGTCCGCAAACAGCCGCTTTGCTTGATATTCATGCAGGTTCATTCTTCTATACTTTCCGTTGGTGTCTTGTTGTCTTATTGTTCGGGAGCCTGCCTCACCTGCCCGTTTTTGGCGGGCTAGGGATGGACTTGTTCAGCCTGCTTGCATTATATTACTTATACAAACCATGAGGTAATTATATTGTTACGTTTATTGTTGCTATCAGCCTTGTTGCTCGCCGTCGTCTATCTGTTTAGACGGCTGTTCAGACAGCTACATGCCAAGCATATTACACCACCGGAGCAGGCGAGTAAACAGCTTAATGCACGAATGGTCAAGTGTGCACAGTGCGGGGTGTATGTGCCGGAAGATGCCGCGGTGGAACTGTCCGGTAAAGTGTATTGCAGTGAGGCACACCGCGATGAAGCCGGCTCATCCGGGCAGTGAGCGGAACCTGCAACTAACAGCAGAGAATTGTCGGCCCGGCATAGCTCAAGAGTATTGAGCTCCGGCTTGCCTTTCAGTTATACTGCACCTGACAACACCCATGAATTCATACCTTTCGTAAAATAATAATGATGGATACCACACGAGTCTGCTTCGTCATCCCGACCTATAACGAGGCCCACAACATTACGCCGCTGTTGCGGCAATTGACCGGTCTTTATTCCGCTACCGGGATGCGTTTTTTGATCGTCGATGACAACAGCCCCGACGGTACCGCTACTCTGGTCAGGGAGTTTGCCGCTACCGACCCGCGCGTACATTTGCTGTCCGGTCAGCGTTGCGGGTTGGGCAAGGCGTATATGCGTGGTATAGGGCATGCGCTGGATCAGCTTGATGCCGAGGTTGTTATCCAGATGGATGCCGACTTCTCCCACAACCCGGCGGATGCGGCCGGGTTGCTGACATGTCTTGCGGATGGTGCTGATGTCGCCATTGGCAGCCGCTATGTCTCCGGTGGTTCGCTGGACGAGCGTTGGGGTATATGGCGCAGGTTGTTGTCACTTTGGGGTAACCGGCTGGCGCGCTGGATCGCCGGTATCGGGGGGGTGCAGGATTGCACTGCGGGTTTCAAGGCTATCAAGGCGCGGGCTTTGCGGGCGGCGCAGATTGATCGGCTACGCGGGAACGGTTATGTATTTCAGGTGGAGTTGTTACACAGGCTGATCCATACCAACGCCAAGATCACTGAAATGCCTATCCACTTCCGTGAGCGGACGCACGGAAAAACCAAACTGGGTTTCAGTAGTTTGCTGGAATTTTTCTACACCGTCTGGTGGTTGCGTTTGACCAGCCACAAGACCTTTATCAAATTTGCTATCACCGGTGTCAGCGGTATCTTTATCAACCTGGGTGTGTTCCAGTTGCTACTGGAACTTGATGTACACAAGTTTATTGCCTCACCCATCGCTATTGAGGTATCCATTATCTGGAATTTTCTGCTGAACAATTACTGGACCTTCGCGGATCGCGTGATGTATGGGCGCAAGCGTATTCGCGGCATCAAGTATAATCTGGTCTCCCTGTTATCGCTGGCGGTGAGTTACGCGACCTTTATCGCCTTGTCCCTGTTGTTCCCGGAGGCATCGTTGCTCGTTCTGCAAGCCTGCGGCATTGTTCCCGCCACGTTGATCAATTACTCGCTGAACTCCTATTGGACCTTTGCCCGGGCCGGTGAAGAGAGGGGGCGTTAGAACTTATTGTTTTCCCGGCGCCGAAAACGCCTCTTCAAATGCCTTTTTCACCGTTGCTATTTGCCCCTCCAGTCTGGTTTCAACCGTTCCCACATTCGTCTCCAGACGACAGGTTCCCGCTGCCAGTTTAGGTGTCGCTACTACCTCTATTTGTCCGATATTCGTGTAGTTCTTTGTGATTTCCTTCAACTGTTCCTGAATCTCCTTCACCTGATCCGGTGAGACCCGAAGTGTAATGTGCTCCTCATTGCGTACATGCTGTAGTGCTTTTTGTATCATCCCGCTTACCAGTTGAATGTTCTCCGTATCTCCCACCATTTTTTTTACGGTCTCCGTCACCACATCTACTAACTTCTGCTCCACCGTTTCCAAATGTTTGATGATTCCTGCTGTCGTATCCAGCAACTGCTTATTTTGTATCTGTTGTGCCTGTTCTTCTCCCTTCGCCTGAGCCTGCTCCCGTACCTGTTCATACAGGCGTTTGGCTTCTTCCTCTATTGCATCCAGCGCCTTTCCGGTTTCCACTGTTACCTGATAATCGGCTGACCGGATTACCTTGTCCGTTGGCACTATTTCTATTTCTTCCAGTTTTCTAATCATCAGGTTTGTCATGTCTTTGTCTCTCGTTGCAGTATGCTTAGCAAGCGTGTTGCGTTTTCCTTACTGATGTCTAACTGCGGTTTTTTCCAATGTGCTTCTACATCCCCTCGCGGTAATTTCCATTGCAAACGTCGCACAAATGCCTCCGGGAGATCTGCCATCGCCAGTACCATTATACCCATCCCCAGCCGCACACATGTTAGCTTGATATCTTCCTCTTCTGTTTCCTTGTATTCCTGTTTTATTCCCGCACTATCAAGTGTTCGCTTCCCACGTTTTAGCGCGAATACAAAACCCTCCTCGCCTACCGCATCCTTGATCCGTTGCCTGTCTTCCCTGCGTATCGCCCGCACTACTCGTTGCGTCTGCAGAACCAGACCCGCCCGCTCAATAATCCGCTGTAACTCTTCCCCTGCCAGTAGCCCCAGTTGTTTCGCCTCCTCGCTGAAATCAAAATCCACTTCTTTTTGCATCCCGTACTGCTCCAGCAGATACTGTGATGCCTGCCGTAAGCCTCCCGGGCTTCGGCTCTGCCTGATGTTCTCCAGAATCTCCGGCACTCCCCATTCTGCCTGCCACCAACTGTCATGCAGGTACGCCGCCGGCGTAAAATTAAACGCCAGCATGGCGCCAAACATTTCTGGCGGCGTTATCTTGATTTTTTCTTGCTTTGCCACTTTCTCTCTTGCCTCTCCTGCATACCTGTTCTGATAATCATCGGTGGGTTCAGCGGTTTTTCATTTCAGGTTTTTGGTTCAAGGTATCGGGTGTCAGATAGTAGTATACTTTCTCACGATTTTTGCGCAACACCAAGTATTTTTGCGTTATTGTATCCAACAGGTATCCCTTGCCTACGCTATCTCCCGGATGTAGCCGTGTTTCGTCTTGTAATACCAGATGTGGATCGCTTGATGACAAGGTTATGTATTTGATATTCAGTGTCAGCGGCAATGTTTTCTCGTAATCCTTATCCCATGGTGTGATCGCTTTTGGGTGTTCTTTATACCTGATATTGAATTTCTCTACTATTTCATCTACCTGTCCCTGATCTTTTTCCCTTATTGGTCCTGTTACCGCTAACAAAACTCCACTTTTTCTCAGTACCAGTTTATTGAGCCCCGCCGCCTCCAGCATCGTCTGCATGACCTTTATGCGCGTATCCAGCCCTTCTACCTCATCCTTGATACTGGACGCCATTTGATACTGTATCTTCAGGTCTGTCAATATTCCCTGCCACTGTTCTATATCATTTACGTAGCCTTTCAATACAAAACTTCCCGGCATGGATTCTACCTCAACCACATACACTTCATTACCGGGTTCTCCGTTGATTGTCTGAACCAAACTGGAACTTATTGCCTGCTTAATCTTGTCCGAGGCTATAATGTTGATCTCCACATCATTTATGTCAAATCCGTGTATCAGCGTTTGTAGCGTTTGCAGTTGTTGTTCCGTAGATACAAATCCGTTTATCCTCGGAGCTTGATCCGCTGCTTCATCTTGTTGTAGCGTTATTTTCGCGCCCATACTTGTTGCAGCCTCCTGCAATTGTTCTGCTTGTTCCTTGCTCAGGTATTCTACATTCTGGTCAGTCAATACAAGCCAGAGTAATAGCGCGGCAAACGCCACTCCTATCATCAACAATGCAAATTTCAGCCACGGCCCCACTGCCGGTTTTGGTGCCGCTTTGCTTTCTTCCTCCTCGGTATGCTCCTGCGGTTGCCCGGATGTATCCGTTTCTTCTGTTCCTTCTTCGCTGTCTTCTTCCCCGGTTTCCCCGGTCTCCGGTTCCGGTGCCATCAGTTTCTGTTGTGATTGCAAATCTATAACCGGCCACTCCTCGTCCATCGGGCCCACTGCAATAAACAAGGTGCCTATCGTAATCAGCGTGAATGGCTGTACTTCCGTTTCTCCTTCTTCCAGTTTATTCTCCCCCACATTGATCGGACGCGTCGTATCCAGCAGTTTCAGCACCACTTTTTCTTCGTCTTCCTGGCGTAAACTCAGATGTTTCTCCGCCAGACTCACATCGTCCAGCACCAGATCACAGTCATCCCCCTTGCCAAGCGTCATTTCTTCTGCAGAAAGTGTCACTTCCGCACCTACATGTGCACCGCTTAGTACCTTTAATACCCACTGTTTGTTCATGGTGTTTGTTTTTTCTGTAGTCCGATATTCAGGTTAACGCCATTGCCTATTTTCTGCCGGTCAGCAAATCTTCCGTTTCTTTTTCTTCATAGCGTTCCTGTTCCAGCTCCTCTTCTCGCTTCAGTTTCTCAATGTACTCTTCGTATTTGGTCACCTCCCGATACGCCGCCAGTCTCACTTGTTTTGCATCTTCCACTCCCTGTTCCGCCTCCTGTTGCGCTTTTTTCGCCTTGGATAGTTCTTCTTCAATCGCCAGTTCCTTCGCTCGCAACGAGGCTATATGCTCGCGTATCCCGACCAGCTTGCCCACTTCCAGCTGCTTTCCTTCCACCTCCTGATATAATTCCTCCTCCCGCTTTATCCGCCATTCGCGATAGTCAATCAACTCCTGTTCTTTAGCTTGCTTTTCTTTCTTTCTCTGTTCCAGCAAAGCCTCCGCCTTGACCAGCTTGGATATGGCGTCGTCTTCCCGCAGGCGTTTGATCTTCAGTAATTCGTCAAGCATTCCTCTTTATCCTCGGGTTTCGCCCGCACCGGTTCGTTACGCTGTAAGTTTTCCCATCTGCTGGATGGTTTCCTCAAAAGGAGACACCTCGTATAATCCCTGCTTTAGAAAACTGTTGATTGACTTTATTGTTGCTATTGCCGTATCTGCATCGGCATCCGCACCCTGTTTGTATTCACCTATCTTTACCAATAACTCCACTTCCTTGTATTTGGCCATCAACTGTCTCATCCTGTCCGCCTTCTGCTGGTGTTTTTCTTCCACTATGTTCTTCATCACGCGGCTAACGCTGGCCAACACATCTATCGCGGGATAATGATTTTCTTGTGCCAGTTCTCGCGACAGTATGATGTGTCCGTCCAGAATTGAGCGTGTTTCATCTGCCACCGGCTCTGTCATATCGTCCCCTTCCACCAGCACCGTATATAATGCGGTTATTGATCCCTTTTCCGACGTGCCGGCGCGTTCCATCAACTGTGGCAAGGCCGCAAATACCGATGGCGGAAATCCCCGTCGTGTCGGCGGTTCTCCCGCCGCCAATCCTATTTCCCGTTTTGCTCTTGCAAATCGCGTCACTGAATCCATCATCAGCAACACTCTTTTCCCCTGGTTTCTGAAGTATTCTGCTACCGCCGTCGCCACGTATGCCGCTTTCATCCGTTCCATTGATGGCCGGTCCGAGGTTGCGACCACCAGCACCGACTTCTTCAGCCCCTCCTCTCCAATGTCGTGGTCTATGAACTCCCGCACCTCACGTCCCCGTTCGCCTATCAGTGCCAGCACCATTACATCCGCATCGGCATTGCGGATCAGCATTGATAACAAGGTGCTCTTGCCTCCCCCTGCGGCGGCAAATATGCCCATCCGTTGTCCTTCTCCGCAGGTCAGCATGCCGTCCAGCACCCGCACCCCCATGCACATTGGCCGATCTATGATTTTGCGTTGCATCGGATTCGGCGGGTCCGCATAGACCGGATAATGTGCATGTGTCTGTAATGTTCCTCCATCAAAAGGTTGCCCCAATCCGTCCAGCACCTGCCCCAGCAACTCCGGCCCCACCGGCACTTCATGTGTGCGGCCCGTGGGTATTACCATTGTCTTGCGCGAGACTCCCGTGATGTCTCCCATCGGTGTCAGCAGCGCGAATTTCCCTTCCAGGCCCACTACCTCGGAAAGCAGATTCTCACCGGAATCCGCATCCCTCAGGTAACACAACTCGCCGACTTCCGCATCTTTCACCGATGCCCGAATCATCGTGCCCGTGACATCATGTACCTGCCCATGCATCTCTGTCAGTTGTATGTCCTTGACAGTGTCGTGCAGGTTATCAGCAACGTAATTGAATGCACTCATAGAGCCAGTCTCCTTTTGCCCGTTTATGGGCGAATTTCCATCATGATATTACTTTTTTGTCGCGCGGCTGTTCCCTGTTCCCGTCGCATAAACTCCTCGTATTGCTGACTTACATTGACAAATTGTTCCACCTCTTCTTCAAACTCATGGTCACTTGCGTTCGCTGATATCCGATCAAACAGTTGTATCTCATCGTCATCAGTCAGTACCAGCGCACAGCGGCTTTTTTGCATACGCGCCAGTGCATATTTAAGCAGGTGTTGTATGTATTGCTCCGAAGCGGTATCCGGCATTTTTCCGAGACTGAATACCAGATGTATCAATTCAAATTTTTCAAAACAGCGAATTGTCAGCCCATCTATGTCCAGCAGGTAAACGCCCTGGGCATCGGGTTTCAGCCCCTCAACCTGTCGGCGCAGGGAGAAGGTTTCGAACAACAGATCAAGTCTGTCCATTATCCAGTTCCGCTTCCCGGGCCTTACATCCGATCTTTCGATTTTGTGGCATATAGCAGATAGACGTTGAACAGCATTGACAGTATCACCAGTGCCAGTAACGCCCCGGCCAGCAGATAAAATCGCCGGACGGAGTCCGGTGTCATCTTTAGCCCGATGACATGTGAAAACCGTGTTGCCTCTATTTCCATGTTGTCGCTTTGCGCGGGAAATAACGCTATGCTCACATTATCGCGTGCCAACTCCGGTATGCTCTTGGATACAATATCTCTTATTTTCGAATCATAGGAACTCAGGTTAAATGCCGGGTCATATTTGAGAAATACCGCCGCTGATGCTTCCTGCTGTATTTCCTGCCCCCGGACGGTCCTGGATTCCGGCACGTTCAAATGCACCCGCACAGCCATGACTCCATCCACCTTTGACAGGGTTTCCGATATCTCTTGTGACAGGCCATACAGGTAGCGCGTACGATCTTCAAACGGTGTTGATATCAGTTTGTCTGTATTGATGATGTCTTGAATGCCGACGTACTTGTCTCGCGGTAATCCATGGCGCGCCAACAACTCTACCGCATCAGCAAACTGGCTCTGATTCACAGATAAACTCACCATTCCGTCCTTGCCCGGTTTCTTGGCACTGCTGATATTGTGCTTCAACAGCAGTGCCAGTATTTCGTTACCTTCCTGCTCCTCAAGCTGTGCGTACAACTCTTTCTGACAGCCTGTCAGCATTCCGGCCAGAATGAGAATGACAAATATCTTCCGGATTCCGTTCCATGCATCAATCAAACTCGTGTGTGCTTGTTTGTCGTTGATCATAATTGCAACTCCGATTCGGTGTTATTAGAGACAGGCGGTATCTCCTGTTGTGTGGGCGGTGTTGCCAGCTCGTCCCGTACCCGGTCAAGATCATCAAAACCGGTGTTGATTGAGTGGTCAATAGACGTATCCACAACGGTGGGCGTAATGAGATAGTAGCGATCAAATTGCCTTTCTTCTCGCCGTTTCCATGTGAACAGCTGTCCCATTATCGGTATCTTCCCCAATATCGGTATCTGTCGTAATGTTTCTGTGCGTTCGCGAATGTTATAGCCTCCGATTATCAGGCTTTGCCGTTCCTGCACGGTTGCCTGAGTTTCAATGACCGTGCGCGAGACTTCCGGCACGTCTGTTACATTTTCCTCAACGTTGCCGCGTACCCCATCTTCTACATGGATGGACAGGTATATCTTTCGGGTTTCCCCTTCGTAAATCACATGCGGCCGTACCTTCAAAACCGTTCCATAAGACACGGGCACCAGATCAACCGCATCCGACCTCTCCGTGCCAAGCCTTACATAGAAAGTCTGATCACTTTGAAACAAGGCTTCATGATTGTCCTGTGTCAATACCGAAGGGCGCGACACTATCCGGCTAGCCCCTGTTTCCTGAAGTGCGGAAACGCGTGCGAATATCTGCCAGGCATCCGCAGTACTCAGAACGGTGGAGTTGAAAGAGATTGCCACGTCGCTGTCGTTGCCGCTTACCGTCCATTGCAGGCCCAGGTTTTCCACATCGTTATTATTCACATCCAGTATGGTCACCTGTATCTCAACCTGATCAAGAGGAACATCCAGTCCCTGTATCAATTGTTCATAAGTCTTCATTCTACTCTCAATATCCCGCACTATTATCGCATTGATGCGCGGGTCCGCAATGATGTAGGCTTCACTATCACGAGGTTTATCTCTGGGCCCCACAGCCACTGTCGTTTTGTCCTCTTTCTCATCCTGTTGTTGCTCCGGGATCAGGCCGCTACCCCGCAACTTGCGATCTGTTGTCTGCGCTACCTTAATATCAGAAGCCGTGCCGTGATGAACATTCATAATCTGCCCCAACATTGCAGCCAAACTGACTACATTCGTCTTGCTACCGGAAGCGTTGTTGATGTCTTTGTCCACATAACCGTAATCTATACGAAAGATTCTTACTGTATAACCTGCATCAACATCCGGTGCTTGCTGGATGATGTTCTCTACCAGTTCCGATACCTCTTCAACAAACACCGGCGGCCCGGTTACTTTGACCCTGTTCTGGGCCGGGAATACATTCCAACTGAGCGGCGCCCCTTCAAACTTGCGTTCATCCATACCTTGCCGAAACTTTTGCACTAGCGTATAGGGGAGGTCTATGGATTTTTCTTCTATCTCTGATCTGTCATAGATATGCAGGGTCGTGCCATCGTAAATCCACATCAAGCCGAAATCTTTCACAAGGTGGGCCAAAAAAACCTTTGACTTTACCTGAGGGAAACTGCCACCGGCCATGGCGTTGATCTTGGTACTGATTACGGTCGGCACTCCCACACTATCCACAAACTCATAAAGCAATGCACGCAAGGTCTGCCCGCGGGCGACATAGCCAAACTCATTATCGCGCCAATCCGTTTGCTCCGTTTGCTCCGTCTGCGCCACAACTGCGGACAGGCAACAAGTCGCCAATACCGTCACGACAAGCCTGAACATACGCCGTTCCAGAAAACGGCGTTGGACTGATTGACCAATCATTATGTTGCGGCAACTACGGACTATCTGGATTTGGGATGCATCAATTTCCACATCTCATCCGTCACCTTGGTAGCGGCTTCCAGAGCGTCTTTTATGGTTTGCAATTGCTTATACTCATCCGGCGCTGCACCGGAGGACAAGCGTTTATCAACGGCTTGGATATGTTCTTTCAGTTGCGCCTTCAGTTTGTTTTTGTATTCACCTTTGGCGTCTTTACGCAACTGTTCCTCTACATCCAGCACTAACTCTTGTTCTGATTGTTCAGCCATGTTTTTAACCCCCATGTTTGATTGGTAAGTAGGAAGAGACAAGATATTTCCCCGCCTGTATATCACATTATCGGCGGCTTGACCAGCGATCTACCGGGTTCTGCCGACAGCCGGCTTGCTATTGCCCGGCTGTGACGAGGAGCAGTATGAAAATCACTGATGGTTTTTTTTATAATAATTTCAGATAGTTACAGTGAGGCGGCAACATTCCCGGTCTTTTTTATAATAATTTCAAATAGTTACAGTGAGACAATATCGTCCCGGGTCGTGGAAACTTTGAGCAATGAGTTCCTTTCTAACCAACGAGCGGTTTTGTAGTGATATACTCATATCCCAAACATTCACAGCCATATAAGCGGAGATAATGCGATGACAGACATAAATAACCTACCCCCAGGTGTATCCAACGTCCGGAGCGGCACAGCAACCGGCGAGCTTGAGCGCATCAGACAAGAGGCCTTTGATAGTTTATCTGGTTTATCCCAGGATGGTTCAATAACCAGTGGCATCGCCCCCCGTGCTGATGGCCCGGGTATCCCATTGCCGACCCCCGGTATTGCCAATCCCCCTGATCTCGCCCTGCCGACCCCGGGTACGGACGGAGCAACAGAATTGCAAGCGGCCAAAGACGCGATGCAGACAATAGGCGAGAATGCCGGATTTGACTTCTCGCGGTTTGCGGAGCTTTTCATCAAGATGGAGACTACAGCGGAAAAAGCGGCCAGGCAGCAGGTAGTGGATGAAATGAAAATCGTTGCGGATACGAGGCTGTCATCTGCAAAAAAATTGGAGGATGGTGCCGCCCTTAGCCTCACCGGTGGAATCGCCTCCGCCGCTATGTCTATCGGTTCCGCAGGCGTCAATATGGCCGGCGGTGTCAAGGGGACGCAGGCAATGAGTGGCACTGGTGGTATGGGTTCCAGCGGAATAAACGCGGCGAGTGCACAGTCGCAAAGTATCGGCAACACCTATCAAGGTGCCTCCAGTGCCGTAGGCGGTGTCGGTCAGCTTACCGGTGCGGGTTTCAAGTTTGGCGCGGATGAGGAGCAGGCCGAGAGCAAGAAGATAGATGCTGAGGCGGATAAGCTTCGCGGCATGGAGGAGCAATTCAAAGCACATGCCGACAGCATCCACAAAGCCGCTCAGGATGTTCAGCAAGCATTTGATGAGGCAGATCAGATCCGACAGCAGACCGCCTCGGAGGCTGCAAAATTTGTGTAGCCGCCACGGTGTAAGCACATGTCTGGAAATATCCCTGTTACAGGGCGGGTTGAACAGTCCGTACAACCGTCTCCGTCGGCCCGGCCCAACTCGGTGCAGGTTGGGAGCTTTCAAGGGGAACGTGTAGCGCAGGTTGAAACCCCGGCAGCCAAGCTCGCTGATGCCGCTGAGGAGATGAGCATGTTTCACAGTGAGCAGACTGAAAGGAAACTCAGCAAACGGGAAATCAAGTCAGTCGGGGCGCACTCTGTGGCGGCGGAGATTGCCAGAAAGTATCTGGAGCAAGTGCCGGGCTTGCAGCAGTCAGATATGCAGGAATTCGCGAAGCAGGCCCTGGCCCGAAAAGGGGCGGATGCCGAGCCCCGGGCGTTACGCCAAAGTGCCAAACAGTTTTTTCGTGACCCCACCTATCAATACACTGCTCTGTCCTATGCCCGCGATTTGGCTCAGGCCGAGGGCAATGAGGATATGGCCAGGGCACTTGATGAGGCCTGTCAACAACTGCGACAAGAGGAGCCCGCCGCGGTGCAGGCGGGTCTCAATGTATCCAAAGTCGCACATTCCTATTCCGAACGGGGGCTGGACGATACTGAAAATCTGCTGGGTCTGTATCGGGATGTGGTGCTGGATTATGGAACGGTGGTGCAGGCCTACGATCAGATTGTTCAGCAACATTCGGAAAAACAATTTCCCCAGGCGGTGAACTTTATACTCAAGTCTCTGGCCGTGGATCTGGGTGCTGAAAGCCAGTCTTTGCCCAAGACGCAGTTGAAACAGATTGTGGATGATATGGATAAATTGAAATCGCTTTCTACCATGTACGAACAGTGCGGGGACCTGTTGCAGCGGGTAAGTAAAAACTACGATACGGTGAGCGGTGAGGCGACAGCCGACGACCTGATGAAGGGATTGTTGGATGTTCAGGATAAGGTCTGGCAGGGTGGCGATGCGTTCACCGATTTACTCGGACAGATGGGTATTTCAGACACTCAGCCCGCAATCTATTTCATGCAGGGGTTCAAGGAAGTGGTGCGCCTGATGCCCGTCAAGGCGTTTGATAACGATGCGGTCAAGCGCACGCGGGTGATGCAGGGTGTGCAGGAAGCGCTGGATAATCTCATTGATAATGAAGAAGTGGATGTCTGATGGCTGAGGCATGGAGACAGTATGCGCTGGATGATATCGCTCAGACCCTTGGCTTTAAGGGGGGGCTTGATGGGCAGGTGCAAAATTTTGTGGTTGGAGATCGGAAATATCTGCTCAACATTGAGCCTGCGGGAGATGAGGGAGAAGAGTTGGTGCTGGTAGTGTTCCACCAGTTGCTACCCGGTCAGGTGAAAGAAAAAGCAGTATCATTGTTGCAGCGTTGTCATTACACACACTACCATCCTTTCCTGGTACAAGTGGGTATGGACGGTAAGGACAGCGTGGCACTGGCGGCACGCATTGGCCCCGAATCTGCGAACAAAACAGGTGAGGCGTTTGCGTTCATGCTGAAATTGTATGCCGAGGCAGGGTTGTAAGCGATGCATAACTTTACTCTCAACGTGTTGAGCGAGCGGGAAGATCAGGTGGTTATTGAGTTGGCGGGGCCGCTGAACGCCGCTACCGGTAGCAGTCTGAGGCAAGCCCTGCTTGAGCGGCTGGAGCAGGGTTGCCACAAGTTATTTCTGGACTGTGCATCGCTGGATTACATTGATAGTAGCGGGCTCTCATGTTTGCTGGATGTCGTGCGTGAATCAGTCAGGTGTGGGCATGACAAATGTGTGGCATTATATGCACTGAAACCGGATACACTGAGCTTGCTCCATATATCGGGCTTATTACATTTTATGCAGGTGCTGGAAGACCTTCCGGCTGATTTACTTCAACAAGAGGAAAAAATATGACAACGCTATCCATTACCAAAGGTATAGAGGGTATCCTCTACCAACATACCGCCCCGACCGACTCCGGGTATTATTCCGGTAACAAGACATCCATGCCCTTGAGTGCTTCCGTGCCGCGACATGTGGAGGAGGTTTTCAATCACTGGGCCAGTGAGCGTATGTTGAGCGATGTGATGGTGCCCAAAATTACTCACCGCGAGGTAACGGTACCGCACAATTACAACCGTCTGTTTGATGAAGTGGCTACTGTTGGCGAGCATCACAAACCGGAGACGCCGGAAGATCAACAGGCGGTACAGGCGGCGATGACATTGTTTTCCCGGATCAGGACTGACATCGCGGCACTCAGGGCGGGGCGTGAAGCGGATATACCGGCTTGAGTCAGCCCATGACCGACTTTGATGATTTTCCGGCAACGGGGCTGAGCCAGGAGCAGATTAGCTGGTTGCTGATATTGGCCCACACATCTCTGCAACAGGAGCAGGTGGAGCAGGCGGTCACCCTGCTGAATTATTTGCGGGTATTTGATCGGGATTCCCCTGAAGCATTGAAGATGCTGGCTTGGGCACATTATAAATTGGGGGATTTTGAGCGTAGCGAAGAATACATAGCAGCAGCACTACCGCTACTGAAAGCCGGGCGGGAACAAGCAGCCCTGAAGTTGTTACGGGTACGGTTGGCGGGGCATCAAAGCGGCGGGGTGAATAATAAACAGATGGATGAATACATTCAACAAATAGCGCAACTCAAGGGCGTTGCAGAAGAGGTCAAGGCATAATGGCGGGCGCAGCAGCAAACTTAATTTCCAGTATCACGCAACGCAAGGATGTGTTGTTGGCCGTGTTGCTGGTTTCCATCATCTTTATGATGATATTGCCGTTGCCCACCGAGGTCGTGGATATGCTGATTGGTTTCAGCCTCGGTGTCGCGATTATCTTGTTGATGTTGGCGATATACATATCCTCGGCTGACGAATTCTTTGTATTCCCCGCAGTCTTGTTGCTGACGACATTATTTCGCTTGGCACTGTCCATCACCACTACGCGCCTGGTGCTGTTGCAGGCCGATGCAGGCAGGATCGTTGAGACCTTCGGCAATTTTGTGGTGGCCGGCAATCTGGTAATAGGGCTGGTCATATTTCTAATCATTACCATTGTCCAGTTTCTGGTGATTACCAAGGGCGCGGAGCGGGTGGCGGAAGTCAGTGCGCGATTTTCTCTGGATGCAATGCCGGGCAAGCAGATGAGTATTGATGGCGATATGCGGGCCGGCATCATTGATTTGCAGGAGGCCAAGCGACGGCGGGAGAAGGTGGAGAAAGAGAGCCAGTTATACGGTTCAATGGATGGGGCGATGAAGTTTGTAAAAGGAGACGCGATAGCAGGCCTGATTATCATTGCCATCAACTTGCTGGGAGGCTTGGGTATTGGCGTGCTACAACGCGGCATGGATCTGGGAGAAGCGGCGCATCTGTATTCTATTCTGACTATTGGTGACGGGTTGGTAACACAGATACCGGCGTTACTGATCGCGATGACCGCAGGCATCATCGTAACGCGGGTCAGTACGGACGAGACGGAAAACCTGGCCAGTGATATTAGTGCCCAGGTCAGCGCACAACCGAAGGCCTTGATGGTTGCGGCGGGGATGATGATTGCGTTCAGTATGATCCCCGGATTTCCGGTGGTGACATTCCTGATATTGGCAGCGGTAACGGGCGGTGGCGGGTTGATGTTAATGCAGGGAGTAAAGAAGCAAAAGGCACAGGATGATGATGACGACATCTCGGGCCTGTTGCCATCCTCAGCGGTGGATCAGGATCAAAGCACCCAGGATGCCAGCGCACAATTATCAAGTCAGGAGGAGATCACACTCGGCGTACCGCTGATTGTTGATATTGAGAGTGGCTTGCGGGAGAGCCTGGATCTACGCAATTTGAATCTGGAGGCGCTCAAGGTACGGCGCGCCCTTTACCTTGATCTCGGGGTGCCTTTCCCGGGCATACACCTGCGCTTCAATGACGGTATTAGCATTCCGGGCCAGTATTCCATACTGGCACACGAGGTGCCGGTAGCGGGCGGGGCATTGCGCGCAGGCCATCTTTTGTATGTGGATAATCCGGAGCAGCTTGATCTGATGAAAATACAGTATGAGGAAGGAGAGAGCTTTCTGCCGGGGATGGATACGCTATGGGTACCGGCAATCCACAAGCAGGATCTGGACAAGATGAGTTTGACCTACATGGAGTCGGCGGGCATATTGACCTATCACCTGTCACGAGTGTTGAAGCGGTATGCCGAGGAATTCATCGGCATACAGGAGACCAACTATTTGTTTCGCCAGTTGGAACCGGCTTTCCCTGACCTGCTCAAGGAGGTGCAACGGGTATTGCCGATCCACCTGATAACAGAAGTATTCCAGCGTCTGGTGAGCGAAGATATATCAATACGCAATATCCGTCTGATACTGGAGTCGCTGGTTGAATGGGGACAGAAGGAGAAGGATGCGGTGTTGCTGACAGAGTATGTACGCGGTGATCTCAAGCGCTACATAAGTTACAAGTACAGTAATAATCAGAATATTCTGTCGGTGTATCTGCTGGATCAGGATGTGGAGGAGCAGATACGCGGCGGCATACGGCAGACCTCGTCAGGGAATTTTCTGTCCCTGGAACCGGAAGTCACAGCCGGTTTTGTCGAGGAATGCAAAAAGTCGGTGGGGGATATTTCCAGGCGTGCCCACCGCCCGGTCATGGTGACCGCCATGGATATACGCCGTTATGTGCGCAAAATGCTGGAGATAGAATTGTATGATCTGGCGGTGCTGTCATTTCAGGAATTGACCCCGGAGGTGGTCGTACAGCCATTGACAAAAATCAGCATTTGAGGATAATGAACTATATCCGGATACTTGACTCTTATAACAAACGGGTATAATAGACTGTATATAAGCACCCAACTCTTATAACAAATGTGTATAATGGGCAGTGTTTGAATATCTAACTTTTATAACAACAAAGATCGGGGGTAGACGAAATGACAAACGATCCTGAAAAAAACAGTAGTTCGCGGGAAGAGGCACTTGATAACCACATGAAGGAAGGCAGGGAAGTTGAGAAACAACTCAGGGAGAAGGCGGCGAAGTTGCAAGGATTTGCCGATGATCTGGGCGGCTTTGACGCACTGGATCGGTTTGCGGAAAGCAAGCAGATTCCGGATGAGGTGCGTCGGTTGGCTGATGGCATATTTGACAAATTTATGGCGGAATTGGAGCAGGTGGACGAGGCTGATGTGTCGGCCGGAGCAGCAAAGAAAGGGAAGGGCCGCAGAAAAAACATGAAGCGTGTCTAACACCCGGATTGTAATTCATAGAAAACTTAAACCAACCAATACGAGAGGTAATTATCATGGTAATTAACACAAACAATCTAAATTTAGGCAACTTGGGTAATACTGCCCCTGTCGGTAATAGTCCGCAAAAACCGGATGGAACGAGTGACGCGGATCAGAAGATAATGGATGAGGTGCGCAATGAGGTGCGTAAGCAGATTGGCGAGAAGGCGGCCACCGAAAATATAACACTCACCACTGCGGACGGAAAGCAGGCGCAGGTGTCCGTAGAGGATGTCGTGGCCCTGTTGTTTTTGCGCCGGGCACACACACTGCAAGGCATACTTCAGGATAAGGCCGATCAGGAAAAGAACAAGCTGGATGCTATTGATGCAGCCCGTCAGATGGGGGCCAGAGTTACAGAACTGACCCAGGAGGCTGATCGCTGGAAGAATAGCAATATGCCGAAGGACATGCAGGATTATTTCGAGGCTCACGGTATCGCGTTTGATGAAACCGTAGGGAAGAGTGATGACAACCTGAAGAATACAGACGGGACAGTGAACCCCTTGAGAGGCGAATATACTTTCACCAAGGATCAGTGGGGTGTGGCGAGTGCGGGGCTTAATGCTCAGGTGGACAAGATGACATCGGATAACTCTATCTTTACCATCAAGATGAAGTCCACACTTTCCAAAGCTGACAATGCGCTGGAAGCCTATGACGGGATCAACAAGAAGCATAATGATACGCAGGGCAGCATCATTCGTAACATAGCGGGCTAAGGCTGCGTGATGACGGATACCGCGAATACCGACACTGATCAAACCCTGCAAAAGTTGCTGGATGAGTGCGTCGGGATATTGGACGGCCACGCTACTCTGGGAGAAGCGCGGCAGATCCCGAAACAGGCTCTGGAGGGGCTTTACCGGCTCGCACACCAGAGATATGGTCAGGGCAAGTTCGGCGATGCGGAAAAGGTGTTTGAGTTGCTGTGTCTTTATGATCATATTGAGGCCAAACACTGGTGCGGGTTGGGTTATGCCCGGCAGCAACTGAAGGACTATGGCGGTGCTATTGCCGCCCTGTCGTATGCAAGGACAATCGCAAAGGAACCTGATCCGCAACTGTATTTCAATTTTGCGACCTGCCTGCTGATGATGGGAGAAAATGATGCAGCAAAGATTTTGCTAACGGAGATGCAACAGCAGAAGTTGTCGTCTGAGTTGGCGGGGCAGGTGGAGGCGATGCTGGCGCATATTGATAAGTGAGTTGATAGGGCAATTTATAACAAAGAGAGGTGATTTCTGATGAGTAACGGTGACATTTCTGTAGGGGGAGGACAGCGTCCGCCCGCAACAACACCAACGGGTTCTGCGGGGGCACCTACCGGGGCCGAGATCGCGGCCGATATACAGGCCCGAATTGATAATGTACTCAGGCGAGAGGCCAAGTCGCCGGGATCATCAGTAGATACCGATGGGCCGCTGCCAACCGGGCCCCTGTTGCCGGACCCGATGCAGAGTATGCTTGGCGGGGCCGACTTGATGGCACTGATGATGGAGTTGTCAAGCAAACGTTCGGATACCAATGCTGCCGCTGCGGAAGGTCGGATTAAGGACCGGCAGGCGGTGAAGGACACTGATAACGAGAAGAAAGTAGATGATGCGAAGAAAACAGCACACAAAAGTAACGCCGGCAAAATTGCGGGCATAGTGCTGGGGTGGATCGGTATAGCAGTGGCGGCGGTGATTGCAGCGGTGGTTACAGTTGTATCCGGCGGTGTAGCGGGAGCTGTCATGTTCGCAATGGTGGGAGTGGCTGCGGGCCTGATGATTGCACAGCAGACGGGGGCGATAAATAAGGCGATGGATAAAATGGGTCTGGAAGGGAAGGATCGTATGGCCTTTTCGTTGGGTTTGTCTGCGTTGGTGATAGTCATCACTGTCGTTGCTACTCTGGGCGTTGGTGCTGCGGGTGCGGCGGCGGAGGGCGGGGGAATGGCGGTATCAGAAACTGCAGAGATTGCGACTGAAGCTGGCACCATGGCGACAGAAGCCGCTGCAGATGCGGCAGAAGCCGGTGCAGACGCGGCGGAAGCCGGTGCAGACGCGGCAGAAGCCGGTGCAGAGGGTGCAAATGCGGCAACGGAAACCACCGAAGAGGTGACGGAACAAACGGTGCAACAGGCAACGGAAAAGGCGGCGGAAGAAGCAGCAGAACAGGCGACGGAAGAAGTAGCGGAGACAGCGGAGAAGGCAACGGAAGAGGCGACTACGAAAGCCACGGAAGAGGCGGTTACGGAAACTACGGAAGAGACCACAGAAGCCACCACAGAAGCCACCACAAAAGCTACCACAAAAGCTACGGAAGAGACCACAGAGGATGTAGAAGAGGGGGCGGAAGAGTTAGCGGATGCGGGGGAGAAAGCGGCGAAAAAAGCGTCAAAGCTCAGGCTTACAGCTGAAAGGATCAGAACAGGTATGCGCTATTTAGGGGCAATGGATCAGACTGCCGCGGCTGCCAATACCGTTGACTCATCAGTAAAGGGATACAAGGCGAGTATGACGCAAGCTGAGATGAAACGGCTGAGTGCGGACCTGGAGAAGATGGAGTCCATGGATGAGGAAGATCTGGCGCGTATAAAGAGGATGCTTGAAGCAGGAGAACAAGTTCAGCATGCGGTAGTAGAGGGTATAGCTGATAACCAAAGAGTCGCCAGTGGCGTCTCCAAGTCATTCGTTTAAAAGCAACGTTGCTAATTTAGTCGGAGAACAGATAATGGCGGAATCCGGAAAACAGCTGAGTGTAAATGAGGCATGTGAGGTGCTGGAAAACTTGAATGAGGAGCAGCTGGAGAAGGTGCAGCAGTTGGCACTTGACAGCATCTCCAGCGGGCTTTCGCGGGCCGACATTATGGGGTACAGCAAGGAGTCAATAGAGGCCTTGTACAGTGTTGCTTATGGCTTGTATCAGCAGGGAAAAGACGATGAGGCCAAGAAGACATTTCAGGTGTTGCTCATGTATGAACATTCCGATCCCCGGTTCTGGCTTGGTCTGGGCGGGAGTTGTCAGCGTCTGGGTGATTATCAGGAGGCGGTGATGGCGTATGGCTGCGGTGCCCTGGGGGATCTTGCCAACCCCGTGTTTCCCTTTCACGCCGCAGAGAGCTACATAAGCCTGCAGGATTGGGAAAATGCAAAGCAGACACTTGATACACTGATAAAGTTGCGGGCCGAGAAGTTGATAGAGGGTGATCATGCGGAGATGTATGAACGCGTGCGGGCTATGGCGGATTTGGTTGACGAACAGCTTGCCGCAACAAAAAGTTAAAGAGTTGCAGGCCGAACGCCTGTGACACGAGGAGAATAATAATGACAGTCAAGGTAATGAATACACTACTTGAGGAATTCGGAAATTCAATCAGTATAGAGGGATTAAAACTGGATGATGAGGCGCGGTGCAACCTGCAGTTTGATGATGTTGTACTGAGCATAGAACTGGGTAGCGATGAAAAATCTGCTTATATCTACAGCTTGCTGGGCACCCCGCCTGAAAATAATCTGGAACAGTTTTACGCGGTTTTGTTGTATGCAAACTATATGTTTCAGAGCACCGCCGGGGCGACACTCAGTGTGGACCTGAATAACGGGGGAGTAGTGATGGTTCGTGAGCTGCCGCTGGATGGGTTGCGGTTGCCTGAATTTGAACAGGTGCTGGAGCAGTTTGTGAATACAACGGAACAGTGGATGCGGTCATTGCAGGACATTGATATTGAAACTACGACCGGGGGGGATGCCGCTGGTCCGGGTAACCCGGCCGGCGCAGGGCAACATTCTCTCAGAGTATAATCGGCACTTACCCCTTCTTTAATCCATCCAGGGCATAGTCCATAGTCGCCGGTGCCATCATCTCCGAGGTGATCTTGCCTGTGTCCGCATCCACTTTGACCCGTACTGCAAGATCCAGTGCACAATAACTTTTTTCAGAATTCGCAGTCATAGGATTCCCATCCAGCATGATCTGGCTCACATGATTACTCTTGTGAAATTGCATCTGCATATCCCCGCTAATCCCCGTCGTTATATCAAACTTCAGCGTTTGCGGCCGCTCCTTATCATTTGTCATCTGAAAACCCGCTTCCATGTAAGCCTGTGTCAGGCAGTCCCCTGCTATTGTTTGATTCGCAAAGTGACTCAATATCTTGGCGTTTTTCTCGCCCAGTTTCTCTATCAACTGTTGCTTGCGCTCTGCCTGATTTCCTTCCAATTGCTCTCCATTCACCACATACTTCCCGCGCGTTATATCCCGGTCAAACTGATTGCTGAACGCGGGTTCCGTCCCGGCACTCGCCTCTTCCGCTAGTCGTTGCACTCCCTTTTCCAACCTCCCTCCCGGCCTCAGTACCGTGCGATGTGTCTGCCCCTCTGCTTCTCCTTTGGGTGCTGTCTGTATGCCATATTCACCCAGATCAAGTTGATAGGTTCGATTGTAAAAGTTCTGGTACTCCTGCATGAATTGTTCATCTCGTCCCTCCAATTTTCCCGCTCCCATGCCGCTCACTCCCTCCCCACCCGCATAGGTGCGTTCCCATTCGGCACTACGCGTCTGTTGCGGCTGTTGTACATCATCCGGCCCCTGCTTCGTGGTCGCTTCATCCAGCGCCATCATGTACGCTTGCATCCCATCTACCGTACGTCCCAGCCTCTCCATCTCATTCTTTACTTCTGTTCCACCTTTCGCCATGCCGTCCAGCATCTTCGCTCTGGCATCATGATTAATTAACAGGGCTAACTCTTTATTGGTCGGGTGTCTTTTTGCGGTCTCAAACAAATTCTCCAGCCTGTCCGCCGGCATAGTCTTCATCAGGCCCTTCAACTTCTCCGTTTTGTAGTTCATCGCGGCTTTCGCATCCGGTGGTGTCCCGTCAAAAAGCATGCACAGATTCATATTCTTGCCTATTGAATCCAGTGTCTCCAGTATCTCGCCATGCCGTACCTGTCCCTGCCCCGCTTCCGTATACAATGTATTCAGTTTTTCAAAATCCAGTTCCAGCAGGGCCTCTCTGTCATATACTTTTTGTAATACTTCCTGGCCTATTTGTGACAACTCCTTATCTGTCAGCGGGTGCTCTGTCCATTCCCGGTTTCCTTGTTGCTTGTTGACCCCTTCCCGCATCATATTCTCAACCTCATTTTGTGTCTGTTGGCTCAACCCAACCCGCCAATTGGACACTTCCCCTACGCGTTGCCTGTACACTTCCGTAAACCCTTCATCTCCATCCAGAAACTCCCGTACCTTCTCATCATTGTGCGCCGCTGTCTCGGCGTGTGCCGCCGTCTCGGCCTGTAATTGGTCGCCTTTCTCCACGACCTCTGTCACTGTACGCCCCTTCAGGGGTGTCGCCCCGGTGAGATCCAGCCCCGTCATCAACTGCTGCGCCACCTTTGAGCCGTAATGTTCTTGCAGCACATTCAGAAACCGCTGCATAGTGCGTGTGTTTTCGGTTTTGTAGCCTCTCACCAGTCGGTTGTCTTTTAGCCCGACACTCAACAACAACTTTACCATTCTGCCTTTGAATGCCTGTTTGACTCCTGTTGAAGCCTTTAACTGATCTTGATCATTCACCCGCAATGTAGCCCCGGCACGGGCCGCTTGATTCACAAACTGGTTAAATTTTATGTTCATAACTATACCTCCATCTTTTTATTATACGAGAGTGACCAAACCTTACCGCAGGTCATGTACCACCCGCAGTACCTCCGCCACCGGCGCGATCAGCGTGCTGGGCAGGTAATTGTCCAACAGGCCTTCCTCCAGCAGTGAGTGGGCCAGGGGCACATCCTGCATCACCGGTATCCCTTCCTGCTCTGCCATCCGTATGATATTCAATGCATTCAAGCCTTGCTCCTTCAGCGTGATTATCGGCAACGGTGTGTTACCTTCATCATAATACAACCCTATTGCTACGTGAGTTGGATTGCTCACTATGCAGGTTGAGCGCTTTACATTTGCCTGTTGTTGCGAATTGACTATCTCCGAAAACAACTGACGTCGCTTGCCCTTAATCTCCGGACTCCCTTCCGATTCCTTGAATTCACGCTTTACCTCATCCTTGCTCATCTTCAAATTTTTGATATATTCATGACGTTGATAGGCATAATCTGCCACCGCCACCGCAATGAATGCGACAGATGCATATTTGATAAGTTGCCACATTATGTCCCCTAATACCGGGAAAATACATTCCATCCCACAATAGGGTATTACTGACAGCGAAGGTAGATACTTTTTTGTTATGCTGTATACCAGATAAGTCATTATGATAATCTTTAACATTGATATCAACATCGTGACTGTGTTCTTTTTAGAAAAGATATTTTTCAGTGCCTCTATCGGATCCATCTTTTTCAAATCCGGCTTTACCGCCTCCGGCGCAAATAATCCCCCTACCTGCAGATAGCCCGCGAACAAGGCCGCCAGCGCCGCTATCCCAACTACTGGTGTCACCACTAGCAGGAACAAATAAAATACCTGTTCTATCACCACGTTATATGCTTTTTGGAAATTGACTCCCTCTATCCAGATAGGTTGTTCTATCAGTTGTTTGAATTTCCCAAAAAAATAGTCCGAACCCGCCCACAAAAAAAGCATTATCGGTACTATCACCGCGGCACTTGATACATCCTTGCTCTTTGCAACCTGACCCTTCTTCCGCGCGTCCCGCAGGCGCTTTGCGGTAGGTTGTTCTGTTTTATCTCCGGATGATTCGCTCATGAATCTGATCCTATCAGTAGTTGTTCCATGGCCGTCAGGGCGACGAGTGCCTGTTCCAGTAAATCGCTAAAATATACCACCAACATACCCCACAACACGACCAGCATTGCCGATGCCACCCCGCTCTTTACCGACATGGACAGGAAAAAAACATTCAGTTGCGGGGCAAACCGGCTTATCAGGCCCAAGCCAAATTCTGACAAGAACATCGCGATCACTATCGGTCCCCCCAACAACACCGCCAGTTTAACTATCTGCAGGAAATGCATTACCAGCAGATCAAACAATGCCTTGTCCAGTACTGGGAAAAAGGTCATTATCGGCCATAACTCATAGCTCTTGTACAAAAAGCCCAAAAATCCTGTGAACAGCCCTGCCACGAAGAATACTGTCACCAGAGTCAGGGTCATCAACTGTGCCAATGGTGAGGACTGAGCCCCGACGAGGGGGTCCATCGAACTCGCCATCGTCAGGCCGCGCTGATTGTCTATAAAAGCCCCCACTGCCTGCGCGCCCCATACCACCACCATCACCGGGGTTGCTATCAATATGCCCAGCAGAAATTCTTTTACTGATATTCCTATTGCCAGCATTGCGTTCGGCTCGCTCACTTGTATGCCCTGATACACTACCGGCAACACCACCGCCGAAAAACCTATCGCCATATAGCTACGTATCATCTGGCCTCCGAGTACTGCTGCCCCCAGAAATGTCAGTCCCGTCATCGCGCCCACCACTCTTGACACACCCAATACAAAGGTCTGCATTGCATCGCCCAGCATTGGTACTATCTGATCCATCTCAATGCGCTGTCCCGTGTATTTCTGCTATCGCCTTGAATGCCTGTTCCCCATATCCCATCAGTTCCGAACCTACCCATCGCGATGTTACTATTAGCATTAATATAACCGCCAGCAACTTGAACGCAAAAGATATCGTCTGTTCCTGCACCTGTGTCAGTGCTTGTATCAGGCTTACCAGTGTTCCGACTACCGCCGCCACCACTATCGTTGGTAGCGACAACAACAGCACCAGTATCAGTGCCTGAGTACCGTGATTAATAATTTCCGCAGCTGTCATTTTTGCATACCTCTCTTTATTGGTAGGACAATATCAGGCCTTGTATCAACCGCACCCAACCGTCCAGAAACACAAATAGCAACAGTTTGAACGGCAGGGATATGGTCGTTGGTGACATCATCATCATGCCCATTGCCATCAGTATGTTAGATATTATCAGGTCTATGACTACAAACGGCATGTATATCAAAAAGCCTATTTCAAAGGCGATCACCAACTCGCCCAACATAAATGCCGGTAATAATATGATGATGTTTTCATCCGTTATATTCTGGTGGTGTTCATCCGCCCATAATTGTCGCGCCGTGTCTTTGAAAAATTCACGCTGTCGTTCATCACTGTGTTTGAGCAGAAATTCGCGGTATGGTCCCATCCCCCGATCAAATGCCGCATGCAGGGATTCCAGATCGTCCAACGCCACCTTCTGGCTGCTTATATTCTCGTAGCTGTCAATGCCTACCGGTGCCATTATGTACATCGTCAGTATCAACGCCAAGCCGTGCAGTACCATAT
>JBPCXW010000029.1:0-11438 GCA_051008185.1 Gammaproteobacteria bacterium | reverse complement strand
CCCCCACCAAAGGAGGCTTCCCCTCTTTTGGCCCCCCCTCGGGGGGGGAGCTGTGATTGCTCCCCTTTGGGGGTGGAGCCGGTGGCACGAGGGCGTAGCCCGTAGTGGCTCCGGTGGGGGGCCATTGCTGATTTTGTCTCATAAGTACTGATCCCCATTCATGATTCCTGCAAGATGGTGTCATTGGTCGGGGCGGTATCTGCCGCCGCCGGATAATCCAGACTGAAGTGCAGACCGCGACTCTCCTTGCGACGCAGGGCACATTCTATAATCAGCCCGGCAACCACGGCCAGATTGCGTAACTCAATCAGATCATTCGTCAGCCTGCAATGGCCATAGTACTCCTGTATCTCCTTCTGCAACAACTCAATCCGTTGCTGTGCCCGCAACAGCCGTTTATTGCTACGAACAATACCCACATAGTCCCACATAAAACGCCTGATCTCATCCCAGTTATGGGCGACCACGACCTCCTCTTCAGAATCAGCAACCCGGCTTTCATCCCATTCCGCCGGGGCAGGCGGCATAGCGGTATCAGGCAACGCCCGGCGGATGCTCTTGCAAGCGGAATGAGCAAAAACCAGACATTCCAGCAGCGAATTGCTCGGCATACGGTTAGCACCATGCAGACCTGAGCAAGATACCTCGCCAATCGCATACAGGTTGCGTATATCGGTATGCCCGTGCCGATCAATAATCACCCCACCACACATATAGTGGGCGGCCGGTACAACCGGCACCGGTTGCCGGGTAATATCGTAACCGTATTGGAGACAACGCTGGTAAATGGTCGGAAAATGCTCAATAACAAACCCCGGTTCCCGGTGGCTGATATCCAGATACACACAATCACTACCCAGACGTTTCATTTCATGGTCAATCGCCCGAGCCACAATATCTCTCGGTGCCAGCTCGGCACGGCTATCAAAGTGCTGCATAAAGGTATTACCATCAGGCAGACGCAATTTGGCCCCCTCGCCACGCAGGGCCTCGGAGATCAGGAAGGACTTCGCATCAGGATGAAACAGGCAGGTAGGATGAAACTGCACAAACTCCATATTGGCAATACGGCATCCGGCACGCCAGGCCATCGCAATGCCATCGCCGGTGCAGATATCCGGGTTGCTGGTGTAAAGATAAACCTTACCCGCCCCGCCGGTCGCCAGCACAGTAAAACGGGCACTAAAAACCCTGACATAATCGCGCCGCTGATGATAAATGTAAGCACCCAGACAAACCCCGTCCTGCCGAATCAGATCCACCACCGTATGAAACTCAAACACCTCAATACGCGGATGGGCACGCACCTGCGCCTCCAGTGTGCTCTCTATCGCCTCGCCGGTAGAATCAGCCGCATGGATGATGCGCCGATGGCTATGCCCCCCCTCCTTGTGCAGATGATATTCCGTCCCCCCGGCATCCGGATAACGGGTGAAATTCACCCCGATATCGCTCAGCCACTGAATACTGTCCCGGCCATCCCGCACCACAAACTCCACGATATCAGGCTTGCACAACCCCCCCCCGGCATTCAGCGTATCGCTAATATGGGAGGCATAAGAATCCGCCGCCCCCAGCACCGCCGAGACACCCCCCTGAGCATAAAAAGTAGCCCCCTCACTAAGCGCCGCCTTGGAGATAACACTGACCTGACAGGACCCAGCCAGCTGCAAGGCCAGGCTCAGCCCGGAAGCCCCGCTACCAATAATCAGCACATCCGCCTGGTGTTGCCTCTCTCGCATCTCAATTTATTCCCGATATCTGCCGTAAGCTATTGAAAAAAGTGATTTTGATCTAGTATACTTCAAGCAGCACAGGGCTGGAGATTTTCCCGCCCCGTGAGTGTCCAAAGACCGATTCACAACCCGTTGCAGGATTTAAGTGTGCGAACAAGATACAAAAATAAACGCCATCCCTACCCGGAGCCGCCCGCATGAGCGCCGGTGAAACCGATCAAATACTGGTAGAGCGAGTCAAGGCAGGCGACAAAAAGGCCTATGACGCCCTGGTGATCAAATACCAGACGCGCGTAGTCAATCTGGTGTCGCGCTTTGTCCGCAACCGCAGTGATGCGCTGGATGTCGCACAGGAGGCGTTCATAAAAGCCTATTGTGCCCTACCCAATTTCCGCGGCGACAGTGCGTTTTACACCTGGTTATACCGCATCGCGGTAAATACGGCCAAAAATCATCTGGCGACACAGGCCCGCCGCCCAAGAGAAACCGATCAAGATTATATGGAGATGGAACAATTTGAAGCCGATGATGCTCTAAAAGAACAAGCCACACCGGAGAAGTTGCTGCTGACCGATGAAATACAGGCGACAGTGATTGCGGCGATTGAGGGATTGCCGAAGGATTTAAACACGGCAATCGTCCTGCGGGAGATTGAGGGGCTGAGTTACGAGGAAATAGCGACGGTAATGGAATGCCCGATCGGCACGGTCAGGTCGCGGATTTTTCGGGCACGGGAGGCCATTGATACACAACTAAAGCCTTTAATAGCAGAGTGACGAGACTATGAGCGATACAGACAAAGAACAGCTATCCGCCCTGGTAGATGGTGAGATTGATACCGATGCCGATGGCCTGCTGACCCGCCTTGGCCGCGATGAGAAGTTGCAGGCAAGCTGGGCGCGTTATCACCTGATTTCAGATTGCATCAAGGGCCAAGCCCCGGTCCACCCGGCCCCGAAGCTACACACCCGCGTCGCCCGCAGGCTGACCGCCGAGCCGGTCATTCTGGCACCAGTCAGGAAACCGCGCCTCAACACCCTGTTCAAACCGGTCGCCGGTTTTGCGATTGCCGCCTCTGTCGCCGCCCTGGCGATACTGGGCATTCAAGTCCCGCTAAACGACGACCCCCGACAAGCCATCCGACCGCTGGCCGCCCATACCCCGCTGGCGGAGCAAACACTACCGCGCAGTGCCCCGGTGCCGGTCAGGCAGGTCAGTTCAAAGAATGGCAATGCGGCACAACCCCGCAGCGACAGCAACGAGATGTTCCATCGCTATCTGGTGAACCACAACGAATACCGCATCAGTGCGGGCAGGCAGGGGATACTCCCGTATGTCAGGCTGGTCAGTGATGATCAACGCTAACGCGCCCGGCAATATGGCCGGACGATTCCTGCTGTCGCTACTGTTACTGCCCGCAATCGTCATCGGGGCGGAAAACGAGGCGGAAGCCGTGCCCGCAGCCGAAGACTTGCTACGCGAGATGACAGCGGCATTACGGGAACTCAATTATGACGGCGTGTTCATCTACCGCTACGGCCGTTCCACCGATACCCTGCGTGTGCTACATAAATCAGACCCCCATACCGGTGTGCAAGAGCGTCTGGTGTCATTGAGCGGTACGCCACGGGAGGTATTGCGTAACAATCACTCGGTAACCTGTATTTTTCCCGACAAGGAACTGGTGCTGGTAGAGAAGAGCCGCGGCCATGATCTGCTTGGTTCGCATATCCCGGAATCAGCCGCCGCGATCAAGGACTTTTACCGAATGGCCATTACAGGCCATAGTCGCATCGCCGGTCATGCGGCATGGTTACTGACGATTAGCCCTCTGGATCAATACCGCTACGGTTACCAGATGTGGATTGCCAAAAACAGTAAACTGTTACTGAAATCCATCTTGTACAATAAATCCGGTTACCCGCTGGAGGAGATCATTTTTACCAAGCTGGATGTATTACCCGAGATCCCCGACAGTCACCTGCAACCGGCCATACAGACAAACCAGTTCACCTGGAAGCACAGTGCCGATCGCTTGCCAACCGGCACTTCACAGAGCATTCCCTGGCGCATCAACTGGCTACCCCCCGGTTTTACGGTACACAGTTATGAAAAACAACTTGGCCACACCAGCCCGGAACATATCGTCTTGACGGATGGGCTGGCCGTAGTCTCCGTGTTCATAGAAAAGACCGGCCCACATCGCAACATCAACGGCCCGGTCAGGGCCGGGGCGCTAAATGCATTCGCACGCTTGATGAGAGGGTATAAGGTCACAGCGATAGGTGAGGTGCCACCGGCCACGGTACAGCGCATGGCCGGTTCCATTGTTTCCCGGCGGTGACACTCATCGCCATTATGAGTATTGTGATGCGTTCAAACTGTAATTTCCTCAAAACAGCAAGCGCTGTCTTGCTGTTATCAACCAGCTATGCCGTGTCTGCGGCCTTACCCGATTTTACCGGTCTGGTAGAAAAAAACTCCGCCGCAGTCGTGAAAATCAGCGCGATTATAAAACCCACCGACAACAATCTCTCCGAACATTTTGCAATCCCGGATTTACCTGACAACGCACCATTCAATGAGTTTTTCAGAAAATTCTTTGAGCACATGCCGGAGAACGAGCGCAATTTCCGTCAACCCCCTTCACAGGGTTCCGGTTTCATCATCTCCGAGCAGGGTTATGTCATCACCAATAACCACGTTATCAACGAGGCCGAAGAAGTCCTGGTACGTTTAAACGACCGTCGTGAATTTGTCGCCGAAGTCATCGGCACGGATGAACGCAGCGACATCGCCGTACTCAAGATAGACGGCAAAAACCTGCCGGTACTGACCCTGGGCTCTTCCGCCGACCTGAAAGTAGGAGAGTGGGTACTCGCCATCGGCTCCCCTTTCGGCTTTGACTATTCAGTCACCCAAGGCATCGTCAGCTCCATCGGCCGCAATCTGCCGAACGATAACTATGTCCCATTCATACAAACCGATGTAGCCATAAACCCGGGCAACTCAGGCGGCCCGCTATTCAATCTGGACGGGGAGGTCGTCGGTGTCAACTCACAGATATTCAGCGGTACCGGCGGCTACATGGGAGTGTCATTTGCAGTCCCGATTGATGTAGTCAAAAACGTCTATGCACAACTGCGCGACAAGGGCCGGGTATCACGCGGCTGGTTAGGCGTATTAATTCAGGATGTCACCGGAGAACTGGCGGAATCATTTGAAATGAGCCGCCCGATGGGCGCTCTAATCGCAAAGATCATGCCTGACAGCCCCGCCGACACCGCCGGTTTTGAGATCGGCGATATCATCGTGCGTTATGACGGCAGTGAGATCAACACCTCATCAGATTTACCGCCACTGGTCGGCGGCACCGCGATTGATACAAAGGTCAAGCTTGACATCATCCGCCGCGGCAAAAAGAAAACCCTGCGAGTGCTAATCGCCGAATTACCCGAACCGGACAACAACCTTGGATTCCGCTCCCGCACAGACACACGGGATGATGCCGATAACGCCCTAAAAATCGTCATACAAGAACCGAGTGACGCAATGCGCAGGGGCCTGGATATCCCCGAAAACAGCGTGCTGGTCAAAAAAGTCATGCAAGGCCCCGCCAGAGAAGCGGGCATAAGAGAAGGAGATATTATTTTAATGATAAACAACATCCGACTTGAAGGGCCGGATCATTTCAATAAAATACAGGGAACATTACCACGCAACAAATCCATCCCGATTTTAATACAACGCATGGGCTCCCCAACCTTCCTGGCCCTGCGTCTGGAATAAAAACAATGCTGCGGGGTTAGGGGGCGAGCTATCCGTGCTGGTGCGCGGAGGCGGGGTGTGTGGAGTGAAAAGTCAAAGCAGGCTCCGGCTCCTTTGGCTCCCCTCAAGGGGGGAGTGGTAGCAGTGTATCGCTGATTTGTCATGCCACTTCAACTTGCGGGCTGAATGCGTTAGAATCGCCTGCTTGCTAACTGACCTGCCCCCCGGGCACTGTAAAACATGGCTTCAGCATGGAGCATATAAGAAACTTTTCTATTATTGCGCATATCGATCACGGAAAATCTACCCTGGCTGATCGCTTTATCCAGCTCTGCGGTGGGTTGACCGAGCGGGAAATGTCCAAGCAGGTGCTGGATTCTATGGATCTGGAAAAAGAGCGCGGTATTACCATCAAGTCACAAAGTGTCTCTCTGCATTATCAAAGTCAATCAGGCAGGCAATATCAATTCAATATCATTGACACCCCCGGTCATGTTGATTTCAGTTATGAGGTATCACGCTCCCTGTCGGCCTGTGAGGGCGCGCTACTGGTGGTGGATAGCTCACAGGGCGTGGAGGCGCAGACGGTGGCCAACTGTTTCTCTGCGATAGAAAATAATCTTGAGGTCTTGCCGGTGCTGAACAAGCTGGATCTGCCGGCGGCAGACCCGCAACGAGTGATACAGGAGATTGAAGAGATCATCGGCTTGCAGGCGCAGGATGCGATACAGGTCAGTGCCAAGACCGGCAACGGCGTGCCGGCATTGCTGGAAAGTATTATTGACAGGATCCCGCCGCCCTCGGGGCAGCCGGATGCTACGGCACGGGCGTTGATTATTGATTCCTGGTTTGATAACTATCTGGGCGTGGTGTCGCTGGTGCGGATGGTTGATGGCAGTCTGGAGAAAGGGCAGAAGATCCGGGTGTTTTCCACCGGGCGGGATTACAGCATAGATGAACTGGGTGTGTTTACACCGAAGAAAAGTCTCCGGCAGCAATTGAAATGTGGCGAAGTAGGGTATGTGGTTGCCGGTATCAAGGCGGTGTTGGGGGCACCGGTCGGCGATACGATCACGCTGGCGCAGGCACCTGCCGCGACGGCCTTGCCCGGGTTCAGGACCGTCAAGCCTCGGGTGTTTGCCGGTTTGTTTCCGGTGGACTCGGCTGAGTATGAGAGCCTGCGTGAGGCGCTGTCAAGGTTGCGGCTGAATGATGCGGCCTTGCATTATGAGCCGGAGACATCGCAGGCATTGGGGTTTGGTTTTCGTTGTGGCTTTCTGGGTATGTTGCATATGGAGATTATTCAGGAGCGGCTTGAGCGGGAGTATGATCTGAACCTGATTACCACCGCCCCGACAGTGGTGTATGAAGTCGAGACCACGGTCGGGGATAAACTGTATATTGATAACCCGGCGAATTTGCCCGGTAGCGGTAATATTGCGGTAATCCGGGAGCCGATCATCAGGGCGGATATACTGGTGCCGGCCGATTATCTGGGGAATGTTATTACGCTTTGTATGGAAAAGCGCGGGCAGCAAAAAAAGATGCAGTATGTGGGTGCCCAGATATCCATCGCCTTTGACATGCCGTTGAGTGAGATTGTGTTAGACTTTTTTGACCGCTTGAAGTCCGTGAGCAAGGGGTATGCCTCGTTTGACTATCATTTTGTTAAGTATCAGGAGGCACCGTTGGTGAAACTGGACATACTGATCAACGGTGAGCGCGTTGATGCCTTGTCCAATATCGTCCATCGGGGTTTGTCACAACGGCGTGGTCGTGAATTGACAGAGAAAATGAAGGAGTTTATTCCGCGGCAGATGTATGAGGTCGCGATACAGGCGGCAATCGGCTCAAAAATTATTGCCCGACAGACCGTTAAGGCATTGCGTAAAAATGTTACGGCCAAGTGTTACGGCGGTGATGTTACGCGGAAACGCAAGTTGCTGGAAAAACAAAAAGCCGGCAAGCGACGGATGAAACAATTCGGGTCCATTGAGATACCACAGACGGCGTTTATGGCCATTTTGCATGTAGGAAAAGATTCATGAATTTTGATTTTTCAGCCCTGCTGGTGTTACTGACTATCGCCAGTGGTTTGATCTGGTTGCTGGATGCGTTTTTTTTCAGCAGAGACGCAGATGCCCAACAACCGTTGCTGGTTGAATATGCGCGATCCTTCTTTCCGGTGTTTTTGATCGTGTTGATACTGCGATCTTTTTTGTTTGAGCCTTTTCGTATCCCGTCTGATTCGATGACACCGACCCTGTTGCACGGGGATTTTATTCTGGTGAATAAATATAATTACGGCATCCGGTTGCCGGTGTTGAATACAAAGATTATTACTTTGGGTGCCCCTGCGAGAGGCGACATTGTGGTGTTCCGCTATCCGGAGGAGCCGAGCATTCCGTATATCAAGCGGGTGGTCGGGGTGCCCGGTGATCATCTTGTTTATAAAGATAAAAAACTCACTATCAATGGGGAGCCGATGCCCTTGTCCCCGGTCGGGATTTACAAGACAGCGGGCATTGCCCGAAAGAATAACGGCCTGCATGAGTACAAGGAGCAACTGGACAGTCTGGCGCACAGTATTTTGATACATCCGAGGGCTGGTACCAAAGATGTTGAGACGGTCATCCCCGACGGGAATTATTTTGTGTTGGGAGATAACCGTGACAATAGCAAGGACAGCCGCTACTGGGGGCTGGTTCCAGATGCCAATCTGGTAGGTCGGGCCTTTTATATCTGGATGAACTGGAGCAGTGAGGGGTTTTTCAAATTCGGTAGCTGGGATGTTGAATGGGATCGCGTTGGTTCCACGGTGATATAAGATGACTGAGCAATCGGCCTGGCTGAAGCAACAGATTAACTATCAGTTCAATAATCCTGAATTGCTTGATCTGGCGCTGACACACAGCAGTCATCCCGGCCCGGATAATGAGCGGCTGGAGTTCCTCGGCGATTCCGTGCTGGGGCTTGTCATTGCCGATCTGTTGTTCAGGAAATTTCCCGGGGCCAGTGAAGGTGAATTGACACGGCTACGCGCGGCTCTGGTCAAGAAAGAGACCCTGGCCGATTTGGGCCGGAAAATGCAGCTGGGGCAGCACCTCAAACTGGGGCAGGGGGAAAGCCGGTCGGGTGGGCAGCGTCGGAACTCCATTCTGGGCAATGCCGTTGAATCGCTGTTCGGGGCGATATATCTGGATGCCGGTTTTTCCGGTTGCACTAGCGTTATCAAGACTATGTATCAGGATCTGCTGGAAGATATGACGCCGGATAACATCGCCAAGGATCCCAAAACACAGTTGCAGGAATTGATGCAGGCAAAGAAAATGCTGTTGCCTGTGTATGATCTGATCAAGGAGACGGGGACATCACACGATAAAATCTTTACGATAAAATGTAATCTGGATGATTTGGAGATGAGCATTATTGCCGAGGCCGACAGCAAACGCATAGCGGAACAAAAAGCGGCGGCACTGATGCTGGAAATGCTCGCGGAGCCGGGACAGAGCGACTAGGCGGCTATGCAAGAAGCAGGGCAATTCAGATCAGGTTATATCGCGATAATCGGTCGCCCCAATACCGGTAAATCTACTTTGCTCAACGGTATAGTGAATCGCAAGATCAGTATTGTTTCAAAGAAGCCGCAGACGACACGCTGGCATATACAGGGGGTGAAAACTACTGACAACTATCAGCTGGTGTTTGTTGATACGCCCGGTTACCAGACTGCGCACAATACTGCAATCAACAAGCTGATGCAGCGGGAAGTGATGAACAGTCTGTCATACTGTGATCTGATTATCTGGATGACGGTCGCTATGCAGTGGCAGGCCGATGACGAGCAGTTGCTGGCCTTGTTGCGGGAGGCTGGTACTCCGGTTATTTTGTTGCTTAACAAGGTGGATCAGGTTACTGACAAGCAGGCGTTGTTGCCCTGTGTTGATAAGCTGTCTTCGTTGTATCCTTTCAGGGAAATCATTCCGCTGGTGGCGCGTAAGGCGAAAGATATTGCGTTGCTGGAAAGCAAGGTCAGTAGTTATATGCCGGCGGGCGAGATGTTGTACGATGCCGATACGATTACCGACCGCAGTGAGCGTTTTATTACGGCTGAATATCTGCGGGAGCAAATTTTTTTGCAAACGGGGGATGAATTGCCTTACCGGACGGCGGTTACTATTGAGAAATATGATGAGCAGGAAAAACTGGTATCTATTTACGCTACTATCTGGATAGAAAAGGAGTCACACAAGGCGATTATCATTGGTGAAAAAGGGGCCAGGTTGAAAAGAATAGGGCAGGCGGCTCGTGCGACTATACAGTCTTTGTTGCAGAAGAAGGTTTTTCTGCAGAGTCGGGTGAAAGTAAAGAAGAACTGGACTGATGATATCAAGGCACTCAGGCAACTGGGTTATATGGATGCGGAGTAGCCGTGCGGGTTGAATTACATCCCTGCTATATTCTGCACAGCAGAGAATATCGGGAAACCAGTTTGATACTGGAGGTGTTCTCCGCTGAGCATGGCAGGTTGGGTGTGGTCGCCAAGGGCGGGAGAAAAGAAAAAAATAACAAGCGTGCGCTGATGCAGCCGGGGCGTGAAGTGAATATGGCCTGGGTTATACGCGGTGAGATGGGCACGTTGACCGCGATTGAGTCCGGTGAAGGGCATGATCTGCCTGCGGGCGGGCCGTTGATAGGTGTGTTTTATATGAATGAATTATTGATTCGTTTGTTGCATCAACATGAACGGCATCGCAGGCTTTTTAGTGCTTATAAACAGGCTGTCAGGGCGCTGGTGGCGGATCAGGCTGAGGAATCGGTGTTGCGTGTGTTTGAGAAACGGTTGCTGGAGTCGCTGGGTTACGGTTTATTGCTGGAAGTGGATAAACAGGGTAATGCTATTGCGGCGGAGCAGTATTATACTTACGGCCCCGGGATCGGCCCGTTGCAATGCCCGGCGGGTGAGGATAGCGCAGAACGCTATTCGGGGCGGACGCTGTTGGCATTGGCGCAAGAAGTATTGACTGAGCCGATTTGTCTGTGCGAGGCGAAGCGTTTGACGCGGCGTATGCTGGCGGAGTTGCTGGGTGAGAAAACGCTGGCTAGCCGGGATCTGTACCGGAGTTATTTGCAGCAACTATAACTATGACTACTATCAAACTCGGTGTGAATGTTGATCATGTGGCGACTATCAGGCAGTCGCGTTTAACTGCTTATCCGGATCCGGTGCAGGCGGCTCTGATCGCTACGCGTGCCGGGGCTGATTCAATTACGGTGCATCTACGTGAAGACAGAAGGCATATACAGGATCACGATGTCAAACTACTGAAGCAAACGCTGGATGTCCCGCTGAATCTGGAAATGGCTGTTACCGAGGAGATGCTGGTGTTTGCCGAACAGACCCGGCCGACATACTGTTGTCTGGTGCCGGAACGGCGGCAGGAATTGACTACGGAAGGGGGGCTGGATGTGTTGCAGCAAAAGGAGCGGGTCAGGCAGGCGGTTAAACGCTTGCAACAGGCCGGTTGTCAGGTTTCGCTATTCATTGATGCCGATGCCGGACAAATTGATGCTGCAGCCTGGACTGGTGCCGATATGATAGAGATTCATACCGGCACCTACGCCGATGCAAAAACGGAGTCCGACCGGCTGTCCGAACTGGACCGAATCAAACAGGGTATGGCTCTGGGGTCTGGGCATCATTTGCAGCTCAATGCCGGACATGGTTTGCATTATGACAATGTGCAAGCCATCGTCGCGTTGCCCGGACTGGTGGAACTGAACATCGGCCATGCGATCATCGCACGGGCTATGTTTTGCGGTATGGAACAGGCTGTAAAGGAAATGCGGGGTTTGCTTGATCAGTCGGGGTAGGGTGGAAAGTGGTTTAGCAATGGAAGCGGCGGTTGCCCCCCACCAAAGCAGGCTTCGCCT
>JBPCXW010000028.1:0-20021 GCA_051008185.1 Gammaproteobacteria bacterium | reverse complement strand
CCCCAGCATAGCGCGGGCTTCATCCATAGAGGCCGATGCCAGAAGCAATCACCGAACTTCACATCACTCCCCCCTTGAGGGGGAGTCAAAACAGACGAAGTCTGTTTTGGTGGGGGGAAGAAGGCGACGGGCCAAGATGGTAGTTTTCAACCCGAAAAACAACTTCCCGTCACCGAACTTCACATCACTCCCCCCTTGAGGGGGAGTCAAAACAGACGAAGTCTGTTTTGGTGGGGGGAAGAAAGCGACGGGCCAAGATGGCAATTTTCAACCCGAAAAACAACTTCCCATCACGGGTCATGGTGCGTGCTTGAATAGCAATTCTATGTAATCGTCATCCTGAGGGAAGAGGATGTGTTTGTCTCGGAACTGCTCTTTCTGCCAATCACCCTCACCGTAACGAGGGTGCAGATCATCGTATCTGGTTTGGCTGATGACATAGGAATCCAATTTCACATGTGGCTGCTCATCTTTTAGTAGTTCGTTAATGGAATTCAGAGTTTCGTGCAGGCGCGCCTTTGGGTCATTGTCGTAGGCGGGCGCGTGCAGCATGCCATGAGGTTCAACGAAGACAATGCGCTGCTCGTCGCCTTGCTTAATCCAAAGGATGAAATCCGGGAAGGTGCTGCCAGCGTCATCTAGCAGGCTAACACCCGCACTGGACTGATTGCGTAACAGATAGACTTCCGTACCCTTTGGTGGCGGATTTTGTTTCAGGTGATAACGCAGGTCTTTGATGAATAATATCTCGCCTTCATTTAATCCTGGGGGCGATACACGGATTCCTTCCTCTTCCAGCTTTGCCGTCAACAGCAATGGTTGATATAGGTGGCTGTCCAGATAGATGCGCGGGGGCGGGTCTTGCCAGTCGTCAGAATCGGTTTCCCATATATGCTGTAGCTGCTTCTCGTTATCTACCAACTCCCGCAGCTGCTCTATGAGTTTCTTTCTTTCCCTGCTGCTAGCTCCGCTTACATGCTTGAAAGACAGGACATATCCAGTCTGTTGCTGTGGCAATACAAAATGATCAGCGTCTAGTGTCCGATAGGAAATATTGCTTCGTGACCACTCGCTACGACGCTTGTTATAGAACCTTTCTGTGTATTTCCGCAGCAGGGCAAAGGCGGTGTTGCGGATGCGCTTTATGTTATCGGTGGATGTTGGTTCCAGTGGCGCACTTGTGTCACAAACCACGCCACAACAACCATTCAGTATTCCCTCCATATGGTCGAGTGAAACAGTTAGGTTCCACATGTTTGCCCGCACCCGATATTCTCGTAGTTTCCTAGTAAGGTCATCCCAGTCAATCCATTGGAGTGCCGCTTCAGATAGCGGTGATCCCTCCGCTTTTGCATGGGCGGGCGTAGCCTGACCCTGGTCGCCCTCCCTGCTTGCGACCCTCAAAGCAGAGGATGATATATCCAACTCCACACGGAGGTGCTCATCAGCAATCAATGCCACAGGTTCTTCAAAGCCTGCCGCTGGGTACTCTGGTACGAGCAGATTGCTTTCCATGGCTTCGGAGAGGGGAGGGCTGATGGGCAATAAGAGTTCATCTTCCCATACCCCTTCAGCTTCCAGCATCTTTCTGAAATTGCCGATGAAGTTGGCCCTGATGCCGAATATGTTCATGGTTTCCAATATCGGCAATTCCGGTAGCGGATTGTCGCCACCGCCGCGCTTCAGTGACATATTGGCGCCTTTCAAGCGTACACCTCGGCCAAAGAGTTGAATAATTTGCGGGCCTTCGCTCTGACCTACATTCAGCAACCCCATACCTGATACGCGCCAGCTGCTCCACCCTTCCATAAACTTTTTTGCGCCGATGAGCAGGTTAATGGGAGACGAAGCGTTGGCAACCTTGTGGAACTGCGGCTCAATGACGGTTTCATCAAACACCTGAATGTCAGGGCATTCATCCTGCAACAACTCTTGAAGGTTCTTGATGGCATCATTGCCCACATAGACCAACCCGAAGGACTCCCCGGCACTTACCCGCAGCGCTACTTCTCCCTTGGCACCAGGGATGGGGCAGAACTGCAATTTGCCTGAGTTCTCTACGCGAAAAACATGGTGTAGCAGGTCCCTATAAACCTTTGTTGGGTTTGCTGGCTTGCTGTCAGTTCCGCCGAACTGCTTGTTCAGCCAGTCCAGCCGCCCCTTGAAAACATCCTGCCCCCAATCATCCTCAATGCCAGTCTTTCCTTGCAGGATTTCTTTCACGGCTGCCTTGGCCCAATCGGAGTCCAAAGCAACTTTGTGCAGGAAGCGCAGGTAATCCACTATGTCAGTGCGACCCTGCCCACCGGATACCCGCGCACCAAGCAGCAGCAGCAAGGGTGACTCTATATTGTGTTGGGCAAATTGTTCGCGGCCTGTCGCAAAGCAAGCGCGCTGTTGCAGAAACACCAGCAAATTTCCTAACATCAGCACATCCCGTCGTTCTTCCTCAGGGTCACCACTCAGATTAACTACATCAAAGTCCTTGCCATAGCCATCACCGTGGAAATGACGATAGGAGTAGTCAAAAGCAATAGAACGGGCATATTCGTCCGCCCTGTCTTCGGACTTGCCAGTGCGGGCGAATGCCTGCCCATAGGTTGCGCTGTATTCAAAGACGAAGCCGTCTTTTGCTAATTCATCCCTTCGTGCCAGAAAGGCTTCACCACCTGTGCCTTTGTGCCCCTCGTCCACCAGTACCAGATTGCGGCCTTCAAACTCGCTGGTGGACACAATCACTTTGCCGCTCTCACCAGAGGTCAATTTGGTTAGCTCCAGCACCCGAACCGGCCACCCCCCTTCCAACCCCAACCCGCCTACTGCTTCACCGTGTCGGTAACAGGCGATGCCCGATTCTCGCATCTCTTCCAGATGCTGGGCGCTCAGGGTTTCATTGGGGGTCAGCAGGATAATATTATCCGGTGCGAACAGCTCATGACGGCGACGCAGGAACTGATGGTAATTCAAGTGCATCAGCAGAGTCTTGCCGGCGCCGGTGGCCATCCACAGGGCGAGTTTTTTCAAGTCATCAATGCTTTCGGGGGCCGGATAGCGGTGGCTTCCCATGTATTCGGCAAAGTCTTGTAGCTCTTGCAGTAGTTGCCCAGCCCCTGATGACTGCCGATGCAGAAAGTACTCTATTGACAGAGTGGCCAGATATTGAAAATACTTGAGAGATATGGGCTCTTTTCGGTTGGCGTTTATTTTCTGCAGGTCGGTGTGTATGTTGTCATCCAATTCCGCTAGCTCATCCTTTGGGATTCTTACGCCTTCCCGTGCTGTCACTATTTTCAGCACCGGATGAAAACCATCTTCCCAGTCATCCTTACACTCCCGCAGGTTTTCAAGCATTTCAACATTATCCTTGTATCCCAACTGCTGAGTGAACCACAGCGCCAATGTCAAGCGCTGGTCAAATGGGGAATGAGTTGACTTGGGCATAGTTGACTCTGTGTGGTTTGCACTCAGCTTTTCAGGAACATGCGTCGGCCAAAATCAGGGTTCAGTGATTCCCCGCCTTTTAGCGCATTGTTGCCGTTCAGAAGCACTCTTTCGGCACCCTTCATCAATTCCGATTCCTTAATGAACTTTTGCTCCCGTGCATAATCGTCATCTTTCCAGCCTGCTATGTCTCTCCATATCACCACAGTATCCTTGTCTGCGGCTATGCCACGCTGCACCAGATAGCGGCGTTTGCCATCCATCACGATGCGTCGGGTCTTTACCCGCAGGCCAAGCAGGTAGGCGAAGGTTTCGGGTAAATCAGCATGTTCTTTGTGTGTGCTGTTGCTGTTTTCTGCATTGCTTGCCACCAAATTCAGTTGATAATCAAACGGGCTGTCCATTCCCTTCTCCAGCAGCCAAGTTGGAGACTCGTGAGTATCCCAGTTCAGTTCGTAGTGCAGTGTGTCATCGTCAAAGCCTAGCCCGTCTGATTCAAAGCGGATGTTGGCTAATGCATCTTCGTAGGACTCTATTCGTTGGTATTTGATTAGACGAGGGCCGTGTCTTACGTCTTCCGGAGTAGCTGTGTCGGTGGCTTTGCCGTTTTTCCACCCAGGGGAGTAAGTTATTTTTTTTATGCGCGGTATAAGCGTGGTGTTGAAATGTTCTCCTACTTCCGCAAGAATGAACTTTCGTTGTATGCCACCTTCCCGATTCAAGTTTATAATTGCATGGGCAGTAGTTCCTGAACCAGCAAAATAGTCCAAAACAATGTTGGGTGTGCCGATAACACTCTCAACCAGTGTCATATAAAGATCAACGGAATGGGCATAAGGAAATGCAAGACGCAATCTGTCAAGATCTTTCTTACCCCTCCGGCCATGCCCGACGACAGTTGAAACAGGTTCGTGTGTGTTTTCATGCAGATAGTATATCCGTCGAGGCTGGGTCGTTTCATCCTTTCCAAACAAAATCCTACCTTCCTGCAGTAGATTCTGCATAAACTCTGGTATGCTAGACCATCCACTGTCTGGTACTGGGCATGGCTTACCAGTTTTAGGATGAATCAATGGGGTATGAAACTTTGGGTCTAGTCGCTGCTCAGGCGCTCCCATGTGAACGGACTGATACACCTTTCCGCTATCATCCATTTCTTTGAAGCCTTTCTCCCCAGAAGAAAACTTTTTTTGTTTTTCAACCCAGTCCCGAAATTCCTTTCGTAATTCGTCAGTGACTTTTCCACCATGCGCTGCAAGTAAAGCGGCCGCCTTGTCTAGAATTTTTGGGGCATTGGGTTTCCTCTTGAAGAATCTCGTTTCCGACATCATTCGCCAGATAATATACTCGTGCTGTGTCGCCACTCCTTTTTTACCGGCAACTGGTGTCCGCTTATCCCATACTACCGTGCCTGCATTAATGGTCGGCGTTTGTTCAAAAAGAAAATGTAGCCGCTCATATTCATTTTCGTCAATGTGGCACTGGAAAACACCATCACTCGACAGAAGCGGTAGCGCGATAGAAATACGAGAATCCATCATTGTCATCCAGCTAGAATGTTTAAAGTTGTTCTTGTAGAGAAAGCCGCTAGTATCGGTGTTGTATGGTGGGTCAATGTGAATACAGCTAACCCGCTTTCGATACATTTCCTGAATCAAGTCCAATGCTTGCCAGTTTTCACCATGTATCAGCACACCGTCTGTGACATCATCAATGTCTTCGAATTGAGCCAGCAATTCGTCCTTGAACTCGGGTGGGAAGTTGGCGGTGTCCACTGGCAGGGATGGGTTCTCTCGGAGCCAAGCGATTCTTTTTTCTGTCTTGCTGCCCTTGGCGAACAAGGGAGCTGCTTTGCCATTGATGCCTAACTGCTCCCATTCTTCCCATTGCTTGTCGCACTTGGCGATCGCATCTAGCAGTCCCGATTCCTCCAGGTTGGGTATGTGCCCCAAGGTGGCGCAGTATTCAGTTTGCAGGACAAACTTGCGCTTCTCCCACAGCGCTTTCTGCAGGTCTTCCCACTGCGCCAGTGCCTCTATGATGTTGTTGCCCAATTCACGGATAGCGTGGAACGCTATCATGCGCGATGCAACTGCAGAGCCGCTTAACCGGGCTAGCTCATCAGCGTTGAGTGTTTCACTCTTGAGGTAGAAGTCCAACTCATCTGACAAAAAACCTTTCAGGTTGCGATGAATGAAGAAGTCCGCTGTATTGCGGCGAACAAAGCGGCCAGCGTAGCGCATGAAGGCTGGCTTGCCATCACCCCCATCAGCCAACAAGGGTTGTAGCGACTTACCCTTCTTCTTTGCTGCCTCTACCAGTTGTTGCAGCGCTTCTGCCAGTACGCCCGACTGCTGCCTGCCGCCGTTGCCGTTCTCGCCGTTGGCGAGTTCTGTGTAGAGTTTCTGCTCCTTACTGTCGAGGGCGCGGAAGATGAACGGGATAACTGTGTCGCCGTTATCATCCTTGCTGGCCTCATCAATCCGGGGCAGTAGCACACGTCCACTACCTTTGTTGTTGTCGCTGGGAATGTCCCGTGCATCGGTAATCCGGAACACGAAGCGTTTGCCGCCAGCTTTGAAGGCCATGCTTGGGTGGTAGGCGGCAGTTTTGATGTAGTATTGGTCGCGGTTGGCCCAGTGGAGTGCCACCTCCTCCCCGTTGTGGGGTATGGCATAGCGGTTGCGGACCGAGTGGCGGCGGCGGGGAACAATGTCGCCACCACCGCATTCGTAGCGGGAGAAGAAGCTGGCTAGATGGTCGTAAATCTCATCTTGCATTTGCTCGGTTGTCTTCAGGTCTGGCGTATCCTGCTGCACCAGAAGGTAATTTCTTCCGGCGGGTGTCTTGTCAAGAGCTTGGTCCAAGTTGCCATCTGCATCTAGTGCCTCTTCCCCAAGGGTTTGCAGGACGCGCTCGCGAGCATTCTGCAAGTCAGCCAGCCTGACATCATTTGCCGCTTGACTGGATTTTCCAATCACATCCTGCACCTGCTGTGGCAGCTGCTCGTCAAGGTATTTGGTCAGGTGTTCGCGCTTCAGGTTGATAAGGCGATAGATGCCGAAATCCAGATCAACGGATTCATCCAGACGGAAGAGTCGGCGGAGGATTTCTTGCAGGCTAGTGAGGGAGGGCATAATACAGGTGTGTTCTAGATGCCGAGGTTCTTTTAGTGGTTACTGATAGTAGCCCAATGAGTTTTTTGATGCAATCCCCAGTCTTGTCCAATATGAAATGAGCCTGTAAAGCCGCGCCCCGCCCGTCCATGGCACAGGCCGTGACGGTACCCGCCACTTCCACACCGGGAATGTCGGAGGCCCCCTGCGGCGGCGGATACTTGCCCTGACGTTGCATAATATCCAGCCGGTTAACACCGGCGGCGTGCACCCTGATCAGCACCTGACCGGGCTCAGGCTCCGGCGTGTCCGTCACCGCCGCTTGCAGTACCCCGGCATCGCCGGGTTGTGTTATGTCAATGTAATGCATTTACTTGATCAACCGCCTTCGCACCAATATCACCGCCAGATAAAAACCGGTTATCGTAAAGCTTGCCAATACACTTATGTGCAGGATGATGTCCTGCGGCATCGTCCCGGTTGCCAGTGGTCTTATCAGGGCAATGGCGTGGCTCAGTGGTAGCAGGGACAGCACAGGTTGTACCGCCTCCGGCAAGGTTGTGACCGGGTAGAAGACACCGCAGAAGATAAACATCGGTGTCAGTATCAGGGTGATGTAATAACTGAAATAATCATAAGACTGCGAGAAGGATGAGACCATGATCGCCATACTGGCGAAGCACAGGCCGACTAACAGGAACAGCGGGATACACAACACGGCCTGCCAGTGATTGATGGCACCCAACAGGGTCGCCACCACCAGAATGGCACTGCTACTGAACGTGCCCTTGCTGGCACACCAGATCATTTCGCCGGCGACGATGTCATCCACCTCTATCGGGGTGGCCAGGATACCTTCATAAGTGCGTTGCGGCACCATGCGTGTATAAACGGAAAACAAACCTTCAAAGGTGGAGGTGTTCATCACCGACGAGGCCAGCAGGCCGGTGGCCAGAAAGGTAAGGTAGGGCATGCCTGCCATGTCGCCTACAAACCGGCCCAGGCCCAGGCCCAGCCCCAGCAGGTATAGCACCGGCTCACCAAAGTTCAGCAACAGGCTCGGGACAAGCAGCTTGTACCAGACCAGCAGATTGCGCCGCCAGACCAGAAACATACGCGGCCGGATTTTCGGTAGTTGCCAGTCCATCAGCCTTCCCGTAACTCCCTGCCCGTCAGGCGCAGGAACACATCTTCCAGATTGGCCGGCCGATGCAGGTAGGCCAGACCGTGCCGGTTTTCCAGTTGTTCAAGCAACGGCCGTGGTGTTGTGGTGAAACAATACAGCGTCTCACCTATTTGCTCCTGGCGCACATCAACATCGGGGAAACGGATGGCCTCCAGTTGCTCGATGTCGCCGTAGATCTCAACCACATCCGGCTCCACATGTTGTCTGATCAGATCACGCGGGCTACCCTGATTCAGAATACGGCCATGATCCATGATGACCAGATCGTCACACAGTCTCTCCGCCTCCTCCATATAATGTGTGGTGAGCAACAGGGTTGTCCCGGTTTGTTTCAGTGCCCGCAGGCGTGACCAGATAAGATGTCGCACCTGCGGGTCCAGACCGGTGGTGGGTTCATCAAGCAGTAGCAACACGGGATTATTCACCAGGGCGCGGGCGATACTCAGCCGTCGTTGCATACCGCCGGAGAGTTGGGTGATTTTGGTATCGGCCTTGTCGGTCAGTTGCACGAATTGCAACAGTTCGGTGATGCGGGGGCGGGCAGTATGCTTGTCAATGTTGAAAAAACCGGCATAAACCTCCAGATTTTCCGCCACGGTAAAATCCACATCCAGATTGTCTGTTTGCGGAACCACACCGATACGGGCGCGGATCATATCGCTGTCGCCGGGCAGGGGCTGACCCAACACCTGCAACTCACCGGCGGTGATCGGTGAGTGTCCCAGGATCATTTTCAGTGTGGTGGTCTTGCCCGCCCCGTTCGGTCCGAGTAAGCCAAAACAGCCGCCGGTCGGGATGGCCAGATCGATTCCCTTGACCACCGGTTCACTGGCATAAGTCTTTTGCAGTCCTCTGGCCTGAATGATATAGGGGTTTGTTTGCATGGGATGCACTAAACTACACTATCCTGACTAAATGACAAGATGCACACCAAAGAGAATGACTCCTGAATCACTCATTGCCCGGGATCGCGCCCATGTCTGGCATCCCTACGCTGCGATGGCGGATGGCGCGCCGTTGTTTGCGGTGCGTTCCGCCGCCGGGGTCAGGCTTACCCTGCAAGACGGCAGCGAGTTGATTGATGGCATGGCCTCCTGGTGGTGTGCCATTCACGGTTACAACCATCCGGTGCTTAATGCCGCTATCAACAAGCAACTGGACAGCATGGCCCATGTCATGTTCGGCGGTTTGACTCATGAACCGGCGGTGCAACTGGCCGAGCGTCTGGTTGCGCTGACACCGGCGCCGTTGCAAACGGTTTTTTTCGCCGATTCCGGCTCCGTGTCAGTGGAGGTGGCGATAAAAATGGCCATACAGTATTGGGCCGCACGGGGCCTGCCGGACAAGCAAAAGTTGTTGGCACTTGAACACGGTTATCACGGCGATACCTTCGGTGCGATGGCAGTGTGCGATCCGGTTAGCGGTATGCATGGTTTGTTCAAACAGGTATTGCCGCAGCATTATTTTGCCGAGCGGCCTGCGCTGGCCTACACCGACAACTGGGATGAATCCGATATCGCCCCGTTGCGGGAGTTGTTGCAACGGCATCATGCGGAGATCGCCGCCGTCATACTGGAGCCGATAGTGCAGGGTGCGGGCGGTATGTGGTTTTACACGGCGGATTATCTGAAGGCCGCGAGACACTTGTGCGACGAGTTTGATGTATTGCTGATATGCGATGAGATCGCCACCGGGTTTGGTCGTACCGGTCGCCTGTTCGCTTGTGAGCATGCCGCCATCAGCCCGGACATTATGTGTCTGGGCAAGGCCCTGACGGGCGGTTACATGACACTGGCCGCCACACTGGCGACCCGGCAGGTGGCCGATACCATAGCAGGGAACGGGGCCGGGGTTTTTATGCACGGCCCTACCTTCATGGCCAACCCGCTGGCCTGTTCGGTGGCGCTGGCCAGTATTGAGTTGTTACTGCAGAATGACTGGCAGCAACAAGTCGCCGACATAGAGGCAGGCTTGCAACAAGGTTTGCGCGCCTGTGCCGCGTTACCGCAGGTGCGGGATGTCAGGGTGTTGGGGGCGATCGGTGTGGTTGAACTCAGGCAGGCCGTGGATATGCAACAGATCATGCCGTTGTTTGTTGAACGCGGGGTCTGGGTCAGACCGTTTGGCAAGTTGATCTATGTAATGCCGCCTTACATCATCAGCGCGGCCGATCTTGCACAACTGACCGATGCGATCCATGAAGTGATTACATTATCAAACGGGAAGGGGGCATGACACAGCACTGTATCATTGTCGGCGGCGGTCACGCCGCAGCGGCACTGGCACCGGAGTTGCGACAACAGGGTTGGCAGGGTGACATCACCGTTGTCTGCGGCGAGCCGCACATCCCGTATCAGCGGCCGCCTCTGTCCAAGGAGTTTCTGGCCGGGGACAAGGGGCTGGAGGATATCTACATCCGTCCGTCCGCCGTCTATGAGCAGGCGAAGGTGCAACTGCTGTTGAATACGCAGGTCACCGCGGTTGATCGGGATAACAAACGCGTGCAACTGAGCGACGGTTCCAGTCCGGCTTACAGCAAACTGGCATTGACCCTCGGCGCCAGAGTCAGGACGGTGGACCTGCCCGGCGTAGAGTTGCAGGGGATCAGCTACCTGCGCAACCTGGCCGATGTGCAACGGATCCGGCAGTCCGTCAAGAGCGGGGGCAGGGCGGTTATTGTCGGCGGCGGTTATATCGGTCTGGAGACGGCGGCGGTGTTGAACAGACTCGGTATGCAGGTAACAGTGGTGGAGATGCAGGATCGCGTCCTGCAACGGGTGACGGCCCCGCAGGTGTCGGCGTTTTACAGCCGGATACACCGCGAGGCGGGGGTGACGATACGTTGCAACACCGGGATCACGGCCTTTGCAGGTAACGGCAAGGTGGAGAAAGTGTTGTGCAGTGACGGCACGGAACTGTCGGCTGATCTGGTAGTAATAGGCGTAGGCATCCTGCCCGAAACCGAACTGGCCGAGGCCGCCGGGCTGGAAGTGGAAAACGGTATCAAGGTGAATAGCCGCACACAGACTTCTGATCCGGACATCTATGCCGCCGGTGATTGCACCTGTCACCCTAATCCGATTTATGATCGCTGGTTGCGTCTGGAGTCTGTGCAGAATGCGTCGGAACAGGCGCGCATCACGGCCATGTCCATCTGCGACAAGCCTGCCGACTACAAAGCCCTGCCCTGGTTCTGGTCTGATCAATATGATCTGAAACTGCAAATCGCCGGTTTATCACAGGGGTTTGATCAACTTGTGATCCGCGGTGATATAGAACAGGGCAGGAGTTTTGCTGCGTTTTATCTGCAACAGGACAAAATTATCGCGGTGGATGCCGTGAACAAGGCAGCGGAATTTATGTTTGGCAAAAAACTCATCAGCCGGGGCGCAGTTATAGATACCAACAAACTGGCCAATGCCGCAGTGCCGCTCAAGGAATTACTTTAGACACACGCATGCCCGTCATTCACGGCTTGTCGGATGGTTGCGGCAGGTCGGCCACGGTGGTTTCTATCCACTGTTCCACCTCGGCGATAATTTGCTCGGCTTTTTTATCGCTGACATTGATGGGACGGCCGATGATCATATTGATCACACCGGGTTGTTTGGTAAAACTGTTGCGCGGCCAGAAATAACCGGCGTTGTGGGCGACAGGGATGATGGGGAAGCCTGACTTCTCCGCCAGCAGACCACCGCCGGCGTGATATTTGCGTCGCTCCCCGGGACGGGTGCGGGTGCCTTCCGGGAACACTATCACCCATGAGCCGTGTTGCAATCTTGCCGTGCCCTCCCTGACCAGTTGTTTCAACGCCCGTACCACGGAGCCGCGATTGATGGCAATCGGTTGCATCGCCGCCAAGCCCCAGCCGTAGATCGGTACCCACAGCAACTCCCGTTTTGTGATCCAGACCTGCGGCGGGAACACCAACTGCATGGCCAGTGTCTCCCAGGCCGATTGGTGTTTGCACATAATAATACAGGGGCCGTCGGGGATATGTTCGGTGCCGCTGATGTCGGCGTGCAGATTACAAACCACGCCCAGCCACCACAGATTGAAGCGAGCCCAGTTACTGACGATCCCGAAACGTTTGTGATAGGGCAACGGCAACACCAGTATGGAGACCGGCACCATGATCAGCGTCGCCGCCGCCATGCCCAGATAAAACAATAGTGCCCGGATATACAGCAGCATGGTGCCGCTAAACCTGCAAGCGGGCGATGTCCGCAGTAGTCATAAACATATCGGCCAGATTCTTCAGTAACGCCAGACGGTTTTGTTTCAGTTTCGCATCATCGCTCATCACCATGACATCATCAAAGAAGGCATCAACGCTACCGCCTAACCCGGCCAGTGTGGTCAGGACGGTAGTGTAGTCTCCGTCGGCAAGCAACGGGGCGCAGGTCTGTTGCGCCTGTTGCAGTGCCTGCGCCAGTTGTTGCTCGGCATCTTCCTGCAGCAGTTTCGGTTTAACCGCCGTGGTTTTGATCTTCGCCTGTTTGAGGATGTTGGCTATGCGTTTATTCGCCGCACTCAGGCTGGCCGCTTCCGGCAGACGGCTGAATTCACTGACCGCAATGATCCGTTTGTGAAAATCCAGCGGGGCAGTGGGGCGTACCGCCAATACTGCATCAAATATCCCGGCATCGGTGCCGTTGTCCAGATAATAACGGCGCAACCGTTCCAGCATGAATTCAAACACATCGTCTGTTACCAGCTTGGCCCGGATCGCGTCGGGATAGTTTTTGCTCGCCGCGTCTATACATTGCAGCAGATCCAGATCCAGATGACATTCAATCAGTATCCTCAGGCTACCGATGGCGGCGCGGCGCAGGCCATACGGATCTTTCTCACCGGTGGGGGCCTTGCCGATGGCGAAGATGCCGGTAATCGTATCCAGCCGCTCCGCCAGGGCCAGCAGCTGCCCATGCGCGCTGCCGGGCAGGGCGGCACCGGCAAAACGCGGCTGGTATTGTTCGTCAAGGGCGATTGCCACCGCCTCCGCTTCGCCGCCGAGGTCGGCGTAATAGCGGCCCATAATCCCCTGCAATGCGGGAAACTCCCCGACCATGTCTGACAGCAGATCACACTTTGCCAATGTCGCGGCACGTTTTGCGATCCGCTTGTCAAGGCCGAGATGTTTTGCCAGATAATCGCTCAGTTTGACCAGCCGTTGGCTTTTGTCCAGCAGGCTCCCGAGTTTTTGTTCAAAGATAACCTTATCCAGTTGCTTGCGGTAATCGGCCAGCTTGCGTTTCCCGTCCTGCTCCCAAAAAAATGCGGCGTCACTCAATCGCGGCCGGATAACCCTTTCATTCCCCTGAACGATCTCTTGCTGTGCGGTACTGGCGATGTTAGCTATGGAAATAAATTTTTCACTCAGCTTGCCATCACTGTCGCGGCACGGGAAATATCTTTGCTGATCCTGCATACAAGCAATCAGGACTTCCTCCGGCAGTTGCAGAAACCGTTTTTCATACGAGGCCGCTATCGGCACCGGCCATTCCACCAGTGCCGTGACCTCATCCAGCAAGTCGTCATCAACGACGGCTTGCAGCCCGGCGGCCCCGGCGGTGTCTTCAACAAGTTGCTTGATCTGCGCCCGGCGCTCTGTGAATGAGGCGATAACCTTGCCCGGCTCATACAGCCGCGCCTGATAGTCATCCACGCTGTTCAATGTGATCGCATCAGGATGATGAAAACGATGCCCGCGGGTTTGATTGGCGGCCTGCGTCCCGAGGATATTGCAGGCCACCGTCTCTTCACCGAACAACACCACCGACCAATGCACTGGCCGCACAAACTCCATATCGCCATTGCCCCAGCGCATCTTTTTCGGCACCGGCAGGGTTCGCAGTGCATCGTTGATAATAGTGTCCAGCAATGCGGTGGTGGGTTCACCTGTTTCGGTTTGTCGCACGGCCAGCCATTTGCCCTTGTCCGTCTCCAGCGTTTCCAACTCATCTACGCTGACACCACAGGAGCGGGCGAAACCTTGCGCCGCCGGGGTCGGCTTGCCGTCATCAGTGTAGGCCGCCTGCAAGGCCGGCCCTCTCTTGACCACCTCGGCGGCGGTCTGTGCGGTCTGTAGCGCGCGGATGATAACCGCCAGCCGTCTGGGTGTGGCGTAATGGCTCAGCTCGCCGTGTTGCAACTTGTGTTTTTTCAGCCCGGCCTGCATGCCCTCGGCAAAGGCCAGGGCCAAAGCTTGCAACGGCCGGGGCGGTAATTCCTCGGTGCCGATCTCCACCAGCAGGTCTTTGTATTCGCTCATGCCCGCCCGCCGTTATTGCACAGCGGAAAGCCGAGGCTCTCGCGTTTTTCAAAATAGGCTTGGGCTACCGCGCGGGCCAGACTGCGTACGCGCAAAATAAACCGCTGCCGCTCGGTTACCGAGACGGCATGTCGCGCATCAAGCAGGTTAAAAGTGTGTGATGCCTTCAACACCATTTCATAAGCAGGCAAAGGCAGGTTTTTCTTAAGCAGGGATTGGCACTGGCTTTCATATTCATCAAAGTGGCGCAACAAGATACCGGTATCGGCATATTCAAAATTATACGCCGACATCTCCACTTCATTCTGATGATAAATATCACCATAGCTGACGGGCTGTTCCGCATTATCTACCCATACCAGATCATAAACACTCCCGGTGTTTTGCAGATACATCGCGATGCGTTCCAGACCGTAAGTCAGTTCACCGGAGACAGGCTGACACTCCAGCCCGCCCACTTGTTGAAAATAAGTGAACTGACTGATCTCCATACCGTTCAACCACACCTCCCAGCCCAGACCCCAGGCACCCAGAGTAGGGGACTCCCAGTTGTCCTCAACAAAGCGGATGTCATGCACCAGCGGATCAATGCCCAGTTCGCGCAGGGAATCCAGATAGCATTGCTGTATGTCTGCCGGTGAGGGTTTCAGTAATACCTGAAACTGGTAGTAATGTTGCAGGCGGTTCGGGTTGTCCCCGTAGCGACCGTCGGTGGGCCGCCGCGATGGTTGCACATAAGCCGTGTTCCAGGGCTCAGGCCCGATGGCGCGTAAAAAGGTGGCGGGATGGAAGGTACCGGCCCCCACCTCCAGGTCCAGAGGCTGCTGGATAATACAGCCCCGCTTCGCCCAAAAGCCCTGCAATCTGAAAATCAATTCCTGAAAAGTCATCCGCTATCACTGTTCTATGAGGGGGTTCAGTGTAGCATTATAACCCGCCTGTCATTCAGCGGGTGAGATCGTCTATTGTCTTGCTCATCAGATCGGTTTTGTGCCCGGGTAATTCATAGCCCCAACCGCTGAGGCTCTGGTTCAGGGTCTCGGCCTGTTGCACGGTGTCGGTATGTTCCTGTTCATCCGCGTCCTTATCCGCATCCGCATCGGCCGGTGGTTCGTCCGCTGATACGGCAAACAGCACATAAGACTTCTCATCTTGCTGCACCAGTTGCCCATCCACGCGCAGGCCCTTGAAGGTGGTGAGGGTAAATGTGGAAAGTTTTGTCGCCTCCTGCAAGCCGGTCTCGCGTTTGACCGATTCGACATAAATCCCTTCCAGCAAGGTACCGATCTGATTGGTGATCGCCTCGGCCTGGGCCGATTTATCTTCCGGCACATTCGCCAGCAACAGTTCGGCACCCTCCGCCTCTCTGCTCAATAGCACTTCTGCTTGTCCCTGCGGCTGAATGGTGATGCGTTTTACTTCACTGCTGTTGATGTCCAGTATGTTCCGCTCAAACCAGTCGGCGGGTCTTGCCGTGATGTCTATCCTGCCCGCCACCAGCAAGGCCTGCTTGCTGTCGGGCAGGCGCACATACAAGCCCGGTTGGTCAGAAGGTGATTTGCTGTGGCGCGGTCGGCCCACGATCAGGCCGGCCACGCTTGTGTCGGCGGTGTTCAGGGTCAGCAGACGGGAATTTGATTTGTCAGCACTGATGTCTTCAACACCGAGGCGGGCATAGTGTTCGGCATTGGTCGTTTTCTCCGCCAGCAGTTTCAACTCACTGACGGCGACCACGGTTTGCTTCACCTTGTCAAACAGGGCCACATAATTGTCCAGTTCGGCGATGACCCAGACACCATCCTGCTGCAGGATATTCACTTCACTATCCGCACTCTGTATATGCAGCCGGTCAATGTCATTGATCTTTTCTTTCACTTCGGGAAACAGCAAGACGGTTTGTTTGCCGGTCTGCGGGGCGGTCTGTTGGCTAACATAGAGTGCGGCGGTAATCAACAACAGGGTAACCAGCGCCAGCAGGGCAAACTTTCGTTGTTTCATCGCAGTCAGGCGCTACGGCGCGAACGTTGAATCAGGGCCAGCAGTGCGATCAGCGTGATCAGCAACGGGATCAAAAAGATATTGACAAACTTCAGCCAGTTGCCCAGACGCTCAATATTTTTTTGCAGCTCGTGCTTCACAGCGCGCAGTTCCTTGCGAGTTTTGACCTGTTCCCGGCGAAAGCTTTCAATCTCCTTTGCCTGCTCGGGCGAGTGTAGCAAATTACTCTCGCCGCGTTCCTTTTGCAGTGCCGCGATCTTGCGCTCGGTCTCATCCAGCTTTGCCTGCAACTGTTGTTCCCTGTCCCGATATTGTTGCTCGGCCTCGCGGCGTATTTCCTCAACACGGGTAAAGGGACGGGAAAACTCGCCGCGGCTACGCAGGCTGATTAGATCGGTGTTACCGGACAGGTTCTCCAGCGAATTGACGACAAAGTCACCGTTGTTGGCAATGGTCTGCGGGATCTGAATGCCAAAAAAGTTTTGTGTACGGGTCCAGAAAACATCGGCCAGAATATCCGTATCGGCAACCAGAATGATATTCAGTTCGCCTTCGCTGATGTCGGCGGTGGTCGGGGCATCGGCGGCGTCTTCTTCTTCCGTCGTCACCGGGCCGTCGGGAAAGGCCGTCTTGACCTCGCCGCTGAGGCGGGCGGCCAGAGTCTGCTGTTCCCCACTTGGCTTGAAGTTCGCCAGCATGATATTCGGGTCGCGTTGAAACAGCACCAGATCCCGCTCCATCGGCATGGAGCTTGTTGAAGTCTGGATCAACGGGCTGAACTCCAGTGTCGATTCCTCCGACGGTTGCAGGATACCCGCCGTACCCACATGCACCAGTTTCAATTCACTGGTGCTGAAGTCATTGGTACTAAGATACTCACGGCTGATCCGCAACCAGGGCAGATAGTCGGCCTCGGTCATACCGCGCTGGCTATTGACCTGCACCCGCATCGCCAGTAGGTTGTCAGCGGCGAGCTTGTCCGAAGCCATAGTGATCCCCCAGGTCTCCAGCAACGGTTGCAGATCCGAACCGATCTCGGGCATCACATACGGATTGGCCGGGTCCGGCTGTGCGGCCTCGGTGTCGGCCTCGGCCATCGGGTCAATAAAGATGATGGCCTTGCCACCGGCCAGCAGGTATTGGTCAATGGCATACAATGTCGTTTCAGTAAGTCCTTTCGGATGCACCAGCATCAGCACATCCACAGCGGCTGCAATGCGGGAGACAGTGGTGCCCAAATCCCGCACCTCAAAAAAATCCCGCATGACCTTGACGATAGTCCAGGGCTTCACCGCCCCGGTGTCGTCGCCGAACAACGGCAAGGTGCTGATCACGCCGACCACACGTTTGTCGGGATTGGCCAGCGCATAGATCAATTTGGTGATGTCATATTCCAGCGCGGCCTCGCGGGCGTTCTGGAAAAACGGCACATTGGCCTCATCATCGGTGGCGTTACTGCCGACCAGCCCGAAATAGGCACGATCACCGGCCGCATTCACGGACACGCTTTGCAGGCCGCTGGCGACGGCCTGATCTTCCTGTTCGGAAAACGGCTCGGGGTCAATGATGCTGAGCTTGATATTACCGTTGGATTTGGCGGCGAACTCCTGCAACAGATCCCGCACCCGGTTGCCGTAATTCCTCATTTGCGGCAGGTCGGCCACCAGCTTGGCGGAAAAATAAAAATCCAGATTCACCGGCTCTTCCAGAGTGGTAATGATATTGATACTGCCTTCCGACAAGGTGAACAGACGGTTCTCGGTCAGGTCAATGCGGGCGCTGGTGAATATCGCGTTGGCGATAATGATAACGGCCAGTGCCAGTACGCCTGCCAGTAACAATCCGGTGCCGGAGATGATATTACGATAAGTCATTGTCTAACTCGCCTTGCGGTTTTCAATGATCACCACGTTGGCATACAGCCAGAACGAGATGAACACGGTGTAAAAGATCAGATCCCGAATATCAATCACACCTTTCTTGATGGATTCAAAATGGGTCAGGAAACTGAGTGAGGCAATGGCATCAACAAAGGCTTGCGGCGCCCAGCCCTGAAAATAATCCAGCACCAGAGGGAAACCGCTGAGGATAAACAGAAAACAGATCATCACACTGATAACGAACGCGATCACCTGACTCTTGGTGGCGGCGGAAATGCAGGAACCCACCGCCAGAAAGCAGCCGGCCATCAGCAGGCTACCAATGTAACCGGCGATGATCACGGTGTTATCGGGATCGCCCAGCATATTCACGCTGATCCAGACCGGGAAGGTCAGCGCCAGCGCCACGGCACTGAAGCACCAGGCCGCCAGAAACTTGCCCAACACCGCTTCCATAATGGAAACCGGCAATGTCATCAGCAGTTCAATGGTGCCGCTTTTTCTTTCTTCCGACCAAAGCCGCATCGCGATGGCCGGGATCAGAAACAGATACAGCCAGGGATGAAAATTGAAGAAAGGTTCCAGATCCGCCTGACCGCGTTCGTAAAACGCACCCAGATTAAAAGTGAAGATACCGTTCAGCAACAGGAATATCACAATAAATACATACGCGACCGGCGTTGCAAAATAGCCGTATAGCTCGCGCTTCAAAATCGTCTTGATGTTATTGGTGTTCATGACTGGCCTGTCGCCCCCTGGCTGCGGTAATGCTCGCTGGTGATGGTCCTGAAGGCGTCATCTATATCAGCGTTGGGTGATTTGCTGCGTAACTCGGCGGGGCTACCGTCAAACAGCAACTGCCCGGCGGCGATGATGATGGCTCGGCTGCAAACCGCATCCACTTCTTCCAGTATGTGGGTTGAGATAATGATTGCCTTGTCGGTGGCCATGTCCTTGATCAGGCCGCGCACCTCGTGTTTCTGATTCGGGTCCAGGCCGTCGGTGGGCTCGTCCATGATCAGCACATCCGGGTCGTGCAACAGGGCCTGGGCGATCCCGACACGGCGCTTGTAACCTTTGGACAGGGTTTCAATGGTCTGGTTGATTACCGATTCGATATTGATGATCCGCACCACATGATCAATGCGTTGCTGTTTTTCCGCGCCCTTGAAACCGCGGATCCCGGCGATGAAATCAAGAAAACCGGCCACTGACATCTCCGAATAAGCGGGGGCACCCTCGGGCAGATAGCCGATGGCGGCCTTCACGGCAATCGGCTCTTCGATGACATCATGGCCATTCACCAGCACGGTGCCGCCGGTGGGCTCAAGAAAGCCGCTGATCATTTTCATCGTGGTGGATTTGCCCGCCCCGTTGGGGCCGAGAAAGCCCAGTACCTCGCCGTGGCGCACGGAAAAAGAGATATTCCTCACGGCATGTATCGGGCCAAAGCGCTTGTCCAGCGCCTCAACTGCTATGGCAGGTGTTTGATTAGTCATTGCTAACGGTCTGTCCGGTCATCAGGAGAATGTCAAAACTGCGCTATTTTGCACAAATAACGCCGCCCGTCAATACGTAGTTGTCAGCCATTCCCGTCTGGTCGCTGACCCTGACGGACATCTGCACCGCCTGGACCGAGAATCGCGCCACCTGGAACAAGGGGGCGCATGGCATCCTGGAGCAAAGGTAGCAGCTGCGGCTCGGTGTTTGGAGTATTGGTGGATTGCTAGAGTTCGTAAGAAAAACGAAGGCCTATGGTGCGGGGTTGGGTGTAGGTGGCGCGCTGGATGTCGTTGACGAAGTTGCGGGATAGTTCTGCTGCTTCGTCGGTGAGATTGTCAAAATAGAGTTCGGCTGTCCAGTTGCTTGCCTGGAGGCCGGCGCTGAGGCCGATTATTAGCCAGTTGTTTATCCTGTCGCGGTTGAAGGCGAGGATGTCGCTGTAGGATTCTGATGAGTGGCTTATGTCAGGCATCAGGTAGGCGGTCAGGTTGTTGCCTGTTGGCCACTCGTAACGCAGGCGGATGTTTGCCTGGAACTTTGGTGCGTAGGCCAGGGTGTCGCCTTTGCGAATGTCGCTGGTTGGGATGAGTACTTCGGTTATTTCCGAGTTCAGGTGGCTGAAT
>JBPCXW010000027.1:0-4513 GCA_051008185.1 Gammaproteobacteria bacterium | reverse complement strand
GTTCTTGATGGATGTTGTCCCCGTTTTCATGCTCAATAAGAACATTATATTCAGTGGGGTAGTAATATTGATAGTCGGCGGGAGTGTAGTGCTCATTATCACCCAAAAGAAATCCGCCTTCTTTTCGGACATACGAGACATCAACCCTAAACGGTTCTTCCCAGTTACATCTATAGTTAAGTTTTTTACACAACTTCTCTAAAAAAGCACCTTTCCTTGAACAGGCATGTTTTGTCCCCAGCATCCGAAGAGTCCAAGGTTCAGATTTTGGGTAGTCCTCCAGAATTTCATCGGTTACGAAGTCGTCCCAGCACTGTACAAAGTGCTCGGTGAAATCTTGTGCTGTTAAGATTGGTTTTGCAGTCATGGTATTTCTCCTCAGTTGTAAAAATGAGCGAGGGGGATTCCCCGCCCGATAGAACGTTTGAGCAGGCTATTTCACCTGTCAATGGGCAAAATTTTATCACCGACAGGGGATTGATTTGCCCCGAAATGGCGTGAGGACCGAGGCCACCGGAGTTTGGGGGATTGGGTTGCCGCGATGCTGGCTAGCTCTATAACCCTCTGAATTTTCAAAGGAATATGGGGTTGGGACGCTTGCCGTAGCCTCGTTCCCGAGGCCGCCGATGCTGGTTGAAGGTGCCCGATTGGGCGGGTGTTGTAGAAACGCCACAGTGTGACGAAAAAAATAAAATTGTTGCATTGGCGTTATATTTTGTAGTAGTATCCCCCGCAATTCACGCGGAAGGGCGGAGTAAAAAGAAAACATAGTGGCCTGTGCCTGATTGTGGTTTGTCTCCATTTGGCGACATGTGGGTAGGGTTGGGGATAGGGGGAACAAAAGTTTTTTTATAGTGGTAAACATTTTTTAACTATATCTTTCTTATTAGGAGGAGATAATGAAATCATCAAAAATATTGAAAGGGGTGCTACTCACACTGTTGAGTTTGGCGCTTCCTTTATCTTACGCAGTCAGAGCTCAGGCTGAGGCCTCGTGGAGTATCTCTGGCTGGATCAACGAAGGTGTGCTTTTCTATGACGATGGCGAAGGTAGCGATGCTGTGCAGTCATCAGATAACGGCACCACCCTCGGTAACCGCATCACCATTGCCGGTTCGGCCGATTTGCCTTCAAGTAGTTTTAAAGCTGGCTTTGAGGTGATTCTTGAACCGTTGTCTGTCAGCACACCACTGATATTCTCAAATCAGGATACTTATGGTGATACAAACGGCAGTGCTATTGGCGTACTGGGTAACAGTGCTTATTTCGGTGGGCCTTTCGGTAAAATTACCTTGGGTTTGCAGAGCATGCCTACCGATAACATTGCGGTACTGGCGGATCCTTCCCTGACCCTCTGGTCGGCTATTTCCCCGGTGTTCCGTGGTAACGGCTTTACCATTCGGGGCACTACAGGAGGTGAGCCTGTAGTTTGGGGCGACTTTTTAGGGTGTTACACCGCAGAAGGTCTAAGCGGTATTGGTGGTATCGGTATTGATTGTAACGGCATCTACCGTAACGGTGTGCGTTACGACTTGCCTGCCCTCGGCCCTGTCAGCGTAGCCATAGGCTATGCCAACGATGATGTCTATGATATCGCCGCCAAATACTCCGGCCAGATCAACGAGCGCATCAAGGCTGTGGTACATGTGGGTTATGCCATCAACAAAGGTGGTGTCAACAGAATAGAGGCAGCTGGCACTTTCGAGGACGACGCTACGACTGGCGACATAGACGAGAGCATGCAGACGGGGGGCTACTCCTACGACGAAGCCTCAAATTTCCAGGCCCAGTTCGGGCTGATGGATTCGGAGACTGGCTTGTTCGGTACTTTTGCTTTCCAGAAGGAAGATGTTGATGGCGTTGTTGCTGGTACTCATGCTAGGGGTGGTCTGGATCAGGATGACACGACTGCCTGGTGGTTCAAGGGTGGCATCAAGCGTGCTTTCAGTGCCTTCGGCGATACCGCTATCACCTTCCAGTATGGTCAATATCATGACCAGTATGCTGCGAGACTGTCAGGCAACGATATTACCGGCTCACAGCTGGATCGTATCGGTTTCTCGGTGGATCAGTATTTCGGTAGCAAAATGATCATCTATGCGGCTTATGAGAACCTGGATATTGATGTTGATGGTCCTGGTGCGGCTTACTTTGCTAATGCCGATTCACTTGACATCCTCAGCCTCGGCTTCACTTACTTCTTTTGAGATTGTTGCCGACAAAAACAACACGCTGTATTCCTGAAAAACCTCCCTCACGGGAGGTTTTTTTTTGCTTGTCGGCCACGGCCGGTGAGGGATTTTCATGGATTGCAAGGAAAGGGTATAATCAGCAGAATGTATCCATTTCGGGCCGTAACAATGACTGACAAACTCAATCCATACCAGACCGGCGGCGGGAGGCCGTATCCACAATGAACACAATGCCCCTGTTCCGAATCGCGGTTTTCTGTTGCGCTGTCTTTGCCGGCCCGGTGCTCGCCGGCGGGCTGTTTGGCGGGGATGACAAGGATATGATCTGGCAGTCGGGCAACAATCTGTATTTCAAATATGCCAAGCAGGACAAAGGCGCGTCAGGCCCGAACAGCCATCCGGTGGTGCTGGACGCGACCCGGATGACGCAGGCATTTCAGGCATTGCAGGTCTGGAAGACAAAGAGCTACTTCAGCAGCGATGAGCAATTTGAGCCGGTGTTCTCAATCGGGCAAACGCGGCAGCTGGGGGAATATCTTGCCGCGGGTCTGCGCCGGGCTACGCCGCAGCAGGACATTATCTTTGTGATGCAAAAGAGCACGAAAAGGCTGCTGGGGCTGAAGACGGATCATTACTTTGTCGCAGGGCGGGCGTTTTATCAGGCCGGCAAGCTGAATATCATTATCGGGGACTATAACAAGCCCAGGGTGGAGGGGGTGGAGTCGGTTTATGACCCGACCCATGTCGGCATCACCAAATACACTTTCAAGCACGGTAGCCGCAGCAAAAAATCCGGCCGCTTCAAGGATTCCATTCACGAGGTTCCCGGCATCACCAACAAGCAGCAGAAAGACATCCGGACGGACTGGTTTGTGATTGATATTGAACAGGCGGCCGTCGCTTATCAGGCCGCCAAGGTCAGGGATAACCCGGAGCAGGAGTTTGCCCAGCAGGCCATCAAGGAAGAGGCCGACAAAAGCGCCAGAGAACGCCGCGAGATGCGCCTGGAACTGGCCCGTATGCGCAAACAAATGCAGGAAGCGGCCAACGCAAAGACAAACCTGTCCGTGGAAGACAGACTACAGGCCTTGCAGGAACTACGCGACAAGGAACTGATCACCGAGGAAGAATACCAAACCAAACGCAAGGAAATCCTTGACGATATATGACCCCACAGCCGCTACATGATGAGTTCATGGATGAAGATATGTTGCATGTGAAGTCGTCCATAGGAATGCGTTGTCATGCGTGAACTTTATCCCGAAATAGAAGCAACTGACTCATTTTATATTGAGCCGGATGGTTTGCATCGGGTTTATGTTGAGGTGTCCGGGAATGAGGACGGGATTCCAGTGGTGTTTTTGCATGGCGGGCCGGGGTCCGGGTGTAAGGCGAATCATCGGCGTTATTTTGCGCCGGATAAGTATCGTATTGTTATTTTTGATCAGCGGGGATGTCATCGGTCTCAGCCGCAGGGGGAGTGTGAGCGGAATACGACGCAACTGTTGATTGAGGATATGGAGCAGATTCGTGAGCGGCTGGGTATTACGCAATGGGTGGTGTTTGGCGGCTCCTGGGGGGCGACGCTGGGGTTGGCTTATACACAGTGTCATCCGGAGCGGGTGCGGGGGTTGATCCTGCGCGGCAGCTTTTTGGCGCGGCAGCGGGATCTGGCGTGGTTTGTAGAAGACGGGGTGAATGCGGTGTTTCCTGATTACTGGGAGGAGTGCATCAGTGTTATCCCGGCGGCGGAGCGGGGGGATTTGATTGCGGCCTTCCATGAGCGGGTGCATTCGGCGGATGCGAAGGTGCAAAAGCAGGCGGTTGTCGCCTGGGCTAAATGGGCGACCCGTATCGTTACCTGGTTGTTGCCCGATATGGATGCGGACAAGTATGAGCCTGAGGATATACAGACGAGCGTGTGCGAGGTGAAGATTGAGACGCACTATGCCAAACACCGCTATTTTCTGAAACCGAACCAGTTGCTGGATGATGCACATCTGTTGCCTGATGTGCCGGTGATACTGATTCACGGGCGCAAGGATCTGACCTGTCTGCCGGAGGCCTCATGGTCGTTGCATCGGGCGGTGCCGGGGTCAGATTTGCGGATAGTGAAAGATGGCGGGCATCTGGCGGGGGAGGCGGTGATGATCGATGCGCTGATTAGCGCGACGGATGAGATGGCGGGGCGATTGGGTGATGCTTGATCTGTCCGGGCGGCCGTTGTTGATGGGGATCCTGAATGTCACGCCGGACAGTTTCTCCGATGGCGGCGACTATGTTGATCCGGCAACAGCGGCGCGACATGCCGGGGCGATGCT
>JBPCXW010000026.1:0-24852 GCA_051008185.1 Gammaproteobacteria bacterium | reverse complement strand
CCAAAGCAGGCTTCGCCTCCTTTGGCTCCCCCTCAAGGGGGGAGCTATTCGTGCCGATGTTATTGCTCCCCCCTTGAGGGGGAGCCGGTGGCCCGGTTCTATACACAGGGGCGTAGCCCGCAGTGGCTCCGGTGGGGGGACATTGCTGAGTTGCTTTTTCACTGTCCTCAGGCGTATCATTACCCGTTGCGTCGTGATCGTACGGCGCAGTAGAAAAGTCGGGGCATAGCGCAGTCTGGTAGCGTACCTGCTTTGGGAGCAGGGGGTCGGGGGTTCAAATCCCTCTGCCCCGACCAATCATTATAAATGCGCCCGTAGCTCAACCGGATAGAGCATCGGCCTTTGCGTAAAAGTGGAGCCTTTGCAGGGAAACTGAACCTGTAAAGTGCACCGCACTGTAACGGGGAAACCTTAACAGTGGGGCAATGCCCCGGACTGATGGCAATCCCGTGGAAACCTGTAACATCGGTAATGGTTGCGGGGATCCGTAGAGACTATACGTGCGGCACCTGCGATGGTGAAGAGATAGTCCAGACCACAAACTCTTGATGAGGCTGTGAAAACAGTAGTTGGTAAGCTAAGCCGAGGGTTAGAGGTTCGAGTCCTCTCGGGCGCACCATATTTCGGGAAGTACAATAAACAGGAATACACAAGAAGGGTCGCAGTTGAGGCGCAACAAGTCATGGTGGGTGTAGCTCAGTTGGTAGAGCGCTGGATTGTGGCTCCGGAGGTCGTGGGTTCAAACCCCATCACTCACCCCAGTTTTTCCATGCAGGGCCGTTAGCTTAGTCGGTAGAGCAGGGGACTCTTAATCCCAAGGTCGTAGGTTCGAACCCTACACGGCCCACCAGATAAACCCGCGATGATCCATACTTATGGCCAGAGTCCCTGAACCGGTTCCGGCAATTGCCGGAATGTTATTACTTCTTCTTTGTAGCGCCTGCGAACGCCCCGATTTTGACAGCGCACGGCAGGCCTACGAGGCGGGTGATTACGAGCAGGCGTTTGAGGTGTTGCGGCCCCTGGCCCGTTCCGGTGATGCAAAATCCCAAAATACCCTAGGCTATATGTACCAGTATGGTCAGGGGGTGGAGCAGGATTATGCGCTGGCCCTGCAATGGTACCGCAAGGCGGGGGAGCAGGGGGTTGCGAGGGCGCGGCTGAATCTGGGGCATCTCTACCATGAGGGCGTGAGTGTTGAGCGCAATTATGTGGAGGCGGTGAGCTGGTATCGTCAGGCCGCCGCGCAGGGTCTGGCCGATGGGCGGTATAGCCTCGGTTATATGTATGAGATGGGATACGGTGTGATACAGGATTACATAGAAGCGGCGGAATGGTATTACAAGGCGGCCAAGCAGGGGCATGTGCGGGCACAATACAGTCTGGGCCTGATGTATTTCAGGGGCTATGCCGTGCCGAGGAGTGACTTGCAGGCTTACGCTTGGCTGGGAGTCGCCAGTGCCGGCGGTTACAAACCCGCGCACCAGTTGCGTGACACCATTGGCTTGAGGATGACGGAGCCGCAACTGCAGAAGGCCCGCGCCCGTGCCAGAGAATTATGGGGCAAGTATGGTAACAAGGCGGGGGACGCCCCGGAATGACTCTCAGGCGTTCAGGGCACCGCCGCAACTGCTGCCCTGTCCGGCGGTGCAGGCGAAACAGTGGTCGCAAACGGTGACGGGCTGGGTTGCGAGATCGTATTGCAACAGGTCACGCAGATGCAGTTTGTCTGTTTGTTTTTCCCCGGCGCGGATGTGTAGCCCCAACATCTGGTTGAAGTCGCAGTCATACAGATAACCTTGCCAATCAACACTGACCAGATCACGGCACATGACTTCCTGCAAGTTGTTGTCGCTATGTGAGTCCTTGAGCAGTGTCAGATAATCATCAAATTGTTTGCGGGAGATCAGGGTGCTGCCAAACCGGTTGATGGGCATATTGGCCAGGGTGAACAACTGGTCAAACACGATGCCATAGGTTTCATACAATTCCTGTTTGAATTTGTCCTGCAACTCATCCTGTCGCGGCGGCAGAGACGGCCCCAACGGGTTATAAACCAGATTCAAACGCAGGCTACTCCCTGCCTGCCCGTACCCGAGACGGTTCAACCGCTGCAAGGCGGCGATGCTGGCCTCAAACGCACCCTTGCCGCGTTGCTGGTCCACATTCTCCTCGCTGTAGCAAGGCAGGGAGGCAATGATCTCAACCTGATGCCGCGCCAGAAACGTCGCCAGATCCTGATGACCGGGTTCTTCCAGTATGGTCAGATTGCAGCGGTCTATCACCCGCACCCCCAGGCCGCGCGCCGCTTCAACCAGACGCTTGAACTCGGGATGCATCTCCGGTGCCCCGCCGGTGATGTCCAGCGTCTCAAGCCGCCGCTCCGTCAATACCTGAATGATCAAATCAATCAACTCCTCCTCCATCTTCTCAGTACGATAAGGATTGGAATTGACATGACAATGCAGGCAGGCCTGATTACACCGCAAGCCGATATTGACCTGCAGCGTAGTCAGATGCCGCCGCCGCACCGTCGGGAAGCTGCCGGGCCATAGATGAGGCAAGGTGTCGTGCATGGTTTGGGTGTCGTATTTGCTTCCTGATTAGCTATTCATTTCCTGCGGACGCTCGCATCAGTAGGTTCGCCAATTCTGAGTTGATGTAGTATTTGCTACGGCCTGATCTGACCTCCTCAACGAATTTGGCCTGAGTCAGTGCCTGCAGGCGGCTGATAGCTGTATTGTAGTGGACATCGAGATCGCGGGATACGAATTCTATGCGGGTGTAGGGATGACGGAACAGGTTATTCAGCAGGTCTTGTGAATAGATGTTCGGCAACTCCTGACGCATGCGTTGTTTGGTGGAGGCCATCAGGTCGCGGATATCGGCAATCAGGTTCAGGGTGATTTTTGCGGTGTCAGCTACTGCGTTAAGCATATACAGCACCCACTCTTCCCAGTTGTTCTGGTCGCGTACTGCTTGCAATAGGCGATAGTAGTCTGCTCTGCTACGGTTGATTGCACGACTGAGATACAGGATAGGGCTGTCCAGCAGGCCGGCGTGAGTCAGGTACAGCACATTCAGAATTCGACCGATGCGGCCATTGCCATCGGGGAAGGGGTGGATGCTTTCAAACTGATGGTGGATGAGTGCCATCTTTATCAACGGGTCCAAGTCGGATGAGGGGTCATCGTTGATGAAGCGTTCCAGGTCGCGCATACAGGCGATAATATCTCGCCCGTCCTGTGGCGGTACATAGACTGTCTGACCCGTGTGTTCATTGCGTAGTTCAGTGCCGGGTGTGCGGCGGTAGCCATTGCTACGTTGCTTCAGCAGGCGGAACATATTGATGAGCATACTTTCGCTGATGAAACCTTTGTCTTGCCATGCCTCATACCCTTGGCGCATGGCATCGCGGTAACGCGCTACTTCTTTGGCCTCCATTGAACCGGCGTTGACAGAAAGGTCGGCGCGATATACCTCGTCCTGAGTGGTGACGATGTTTTCAATCTCGGAGCTAGCCAGTGCCTCCTGCAAGGTCAGGGTATCCAGCAAGATGTCCTGATTGGGCAGGCTGTGTGCTATCCCCTTGAGTTCGCCCAGCGGGCGGTTGGCCCGGGCCAGTGCCTTGAGAATGTCAGATGTGTCCAGCGGCACAGGGGGCGGTAGCGGGGCTATGCTGGTTTGCGGCATTATCATCTGGTTAGTTTTTGGTCATTGGTAACGATTTTGTGAGTATAGCCTGAATTGTCACAAAAAAAGCGATTTTTTGTGACAATCATGCGGAATTGGCACAAGTTTTGTGGGTTTTTTGTGGCATTGCCGCATTTGGAGGGGCTGTGTGTGGCGGGATTATTAACATTTGAGACAAAACGGTAAGGGATGTCGCCTACCCTCACCGGTTCAGATAATCTTGACACCATGCAAATGTGTGCGACGATACACGTAAGTTCACTGACTAAAGAACTGGAGGGGGCTATAGACATGAGAAGCCTGTTTGCTGTTACTGTTCTGGTGTTGTTGCTGATACCGATCCAAGCCATCGCTTGCCCCGCTGTTTGTAACTGCAAGGGCTACGACGGAATCGGTGGGGTCTGTTATGACGGAGTCGGTGGCCCCTGCTACGATGCCGTGTCCATCGCATAAGGCGATCAGTGCTTTGAGTTGATTCAGTTTCATATCAAGAACTGATCGTCGGTTAACTAATAGTTAATATGTATTAATTTTCTATCACTTTCAATTAACATTATATCAATCTAGTATCGTATTCAATCGCCGGCACTAGTCAGCAAAATCCAACGCACCAATTTTGACAAGGTAGGACTCATGACAATCTCGAAGATCGAGGGTTTCGAAAAATTAACCGCCGCCGCCGAAGCTGCATTGGCCGACTGCGATGTAAAAACGCTGCAGGGTGGATTGGCCCCTGATGAACAACCGCAATATGAGCTCTACCACAATGTCGGTTCCGTTTGTGCACAGAAGGTGCGAACCGTGCTTGCCGAGCTGGACGTGCCTTATGTATCCCACGACATCCCCATCGTTCAAGAGCCCTGGCCAACTTATCAGCCTGACTATGTGAAGTTGCGAGTCGCCGGGAGCAGGGGGCAAGATATGGTCAGCGGACATACGGGTAGTAGCTCTACCAGCCGGCATGGCTTTGATCCTACCGTCGTCCCCACTTTTATTGACCGTAATGCGGAGAATATTGTGATTGATTCGCAACGTATCTGCCGTTACATCGACTCCCAAATCGGCCAATCAACACTGCGCCCTGCGGCGTTAGCAGCAGCGATTGATGAACAGACAGCGATCGTGGACGACATCCCCAACATCGCACTTGCGTTTGGAACGCACCCTGGCGTTGACCCCCGCCCGGATAATGTCAGGAAGTATGCTGATGGCGGCATGCTTCGCAAACTCAGCGCCCTCAAAAAAATACGTGAGATTTATAGCTCCGACGAGGTAATCGTCAAGGCCGTCGATGCCAAGACAGTAAAGGAGCAAGCTGCCCTCGAATTCCTGGACGATCCAGATTTCATGAATGACATACTTACACGAACAGACGGTCTGATCGCCTCCCTGGAGAGTACCCTAGAGAATGCGACAACAGAGTGGGTATGCAGCGATAGCTATACGCTGGCTGACCTTTTCTGGGGTATCAACCTCTATCGTCTGAAGAAGCTAGGAATGGGCTATTTATGGGATCCTGAAGCCTACCCACACGAGAGAGCAGTCTCTCGTCCGAATGTTCGCGCGTACGCTGAGCGTCTGGCTGAGAGACCGTCGTTTCGCCATGCCGTGGCTGAGTGGGGCGTGGCATTCAACTAAGGCCTTTCCGCTGATTGCGATGGATTACTCTGTTGGCGGAATGGGGTCGAAACTCGGGCGGATTTCTGGGTGATTAGAAAAATCGTAATGCAGGAACCCATCCCATTGCACTTTCAGTGCATGGTCGAAAGCGACTTCGAACTGCGGATAGTGTCCCCACTTTGGCTCCAGTTTTAGCGCCATTTCGTAGGCAACCTTATCGAAGACATTGCGCAGCCAGAACAGCTAATCCTTGTCAAGAAACAGCGATTAAACTTATTGAGTATGATCGAGAAGAGTTCGCCAGATATTTCACGGACAATAAAGTGTTGTTGGGAATCATGACTTTTTCAACGGGGCTTAATAAAGAATATCTTTCGAATACTCTTCATATAAATACTAACACACTACTAAATGAGCCTGAATTCAAAGAAATGTGCGACATTATGGGAGATTTGGATGATCCAGATATCTTGGATCAGTATAATAGGTTGGGCACGAGCCTTGAAGAAAAAGGGTATACCGCAAAAATGAGAGGTGAAGCATTCACAGAAGTTTATGGGAGCTTTGGTAACGAATACTAGGATCGAGTGTGTCAGTTTTGTCCAATATGTTTTCAGATAAACGGTGTTCTATGATACCCCTTTGGGCTTGGAGACCGTGGGTACCCTATCGGTCGCTATGCTAAATTGGATTAATCACAAAAATGCGTTATAGGCTGTGTTGCATTATCAGGAACAGGGCTGGTAGCATAGGCTGAAATCTGCAACGGCCCTGCCGGGAGCGTATTATGAGCAACAAGAATACCGTTAGTCTGCACAAGGCCTATGCCGCTGACCCCGTTGAAGCCGATATGACGCTGTGGGGGCGGCAATCTGACCCACTCACCCGCCGGGGTTTTCTGCACAAGACCGGGCTGTTGTCGCTGAGCACGGCGTTGGGTATGCGTATTCCGCTGGCGCGCTATATGCCGGCCGGGCTGATACCGGCTGCATTCGCCGCCGAGGGTGCGTCGGCACTGCTACCGGGCAAGGACGGGCTGATTATCCTGAATGATCGTCCGATCAATGCCGAGACCCCGGCTCACTTGCTGGATGATTCGGTCACCCCGAACAATCGTCTGTTCATTCGCAACAACGGCCTGCCGCCGGAGGACATCAATGTGGATGCCTGGCAGTTGCGGGTTGAGGGCGAGTCCTGTGTCCGACCAAAGACTTTCACTATAAACGAACTGCGTAACCGCTTTGAAAATGTCACGCTGCAACTGCAACTGGAATGCGGCGGCAATGGTCGCAGTGAGTTTGTGCCGGCGGCCAGTGGTAACCAATGGACTACCGGCGCGGTGGGTTGCCCCCGCTTCACCGGCGTGCGTCTGCGCGATGTGCTGAATGCTTGCGGCGTGAGAGAGGATGCCGTCTATGTCGGTTACTACGGGGCGGACACCCACACCAGTGGCGACCCCGAGCGCGACCCGATCTCACGCGGGGTACCGATTGAGAAGGCACTGGAAGCGGAATCCCTGATTGCTTTTCAGATGAACGGCGCCGACATTCCATTGCAAAACGGCTATCCGCTACGGATGATTTGCGCCGGCTGGCCCGGTTCGGTTTCCGGCAAGTGGCTGAACCGTCTGCTGGTGCGCGACCGGGTGCATGATGGCACGAAGATGTCACCGCCCTCTTATGCGGTTCCGGCCACACCGGTGGCACCGGGCACGGTGGTGGCCAAGAGCGATATGCGTATCATTGAATCCATGCCGGTGAAATCGCTGGTGACCTTTCCGCAATCCGGCATCAGCCATGACCGGCAGGAAAAGTTGATCGTCCGCGGTCACGCATGGGCCGGTGACAAGCAGGTGCAAGCGGTGTTTGTATCCACCGATTTCGGCGTCACCTGGCGACCGACCGCGCTTGGCTCCGCGGCCAATCGCTTGGCCTGGCAGGATTGGCAAACCCGTGTGACATTCCGCGAGCCGGGGTATTACGAAATCTGGGCGCGGGCCGTTGATGAGCAGGGCAACTCGCAACCGATGGTGGTGCCGGGCTGGAACCCGCGCGGTTACCTGAACAACTCCTGTCATCGGGTGGCTGTGCAGGTGGTATAGGAGTTGATTTATCAACACCCGGTTTTGCTGGCACTGGTTTGCTGTCTGCTAATGTCCGCGCAGGCGGCGGCAGACAATACCGACAATCTCGATCAAACCACCGGCCTCATCATGGCCGAGGGCTGGCAGGATGTGCGGGCCAACTGCACACAATGTCACAGTGCCCTGCTGATCACCCAAAACTCCGGCACCCGCACCGTATGGCAGAGCCGACTGGTCTCGATGCAAGAAACACAAGGCATGGAAGCATTGAGTGCGACACTGGAAAACCGCATCCTGGATTATCTGGCCACCCATTACCCCCAACAACAAGCCACCCGGCGACGCAACCTGCCTGCTTCTCTGTTGCCGACTAATCCCTGACCTGGGTCATCGGCAACGAGCCACCTGATGCTACTACTGTTCATTTACGTCTTCATCGCCCTGGGTTTTTCCTTTCTCTGTTCCATTGCAGAGGCGGTGTTGCTGAGCGTGACTTCGGGCTATATCGTGATGCTGCAACAGGAGAAGCGACGGGCAGGCACCGTGTTGCGCCAGCTGAAAAAGAATATCAACAAACCGCTGGCCGCCATTCTTACCCTGAATACCATCGCTCACACCGTCGGTGCCGCCGGTGCCGGTGCACAGGCCACGGCGGTATTCGGCAGTGCCTATCTGGGGGCGGCTTCGGCCGTGCTGACACTACTGATCTTGATCGTCTCCGAAATCATCCCGAAGACGCTGGGCGCGCACTACTGGCAGACTCTGGCACCGAGCATCGCGCATAGTTTGCGCGTTTTGATCTGGTTGCTCTATCCGTTTGTGTTGCTCTCCGAGTATCTGACCCGCTCCCTGACCCACGGCCCCAGCCTGAAAGGATTTAACCGTGACGAACTGGCCGCGATGGCGGAACTGAGTTGGCGGCAGGGTCTGTTGCCGAAACAGGAATCGCGGTTGCTGAAAAGTCTGCTCACCACCCATGAGGTCAAAGTGGAAGATGCGATGACACCGCAGACGGTGATATTCAGTATCCCGGAGACGATGACTGTGCGGCAATACCTTAAGGAACACCCGACCAAACGTTTTTCCCGTATCCCGGTGTATGCCGGGCAGCAAGATGAGATCAGCGGTTTTGTATTGCTGAAAGACCTGCTACTGGCGCAGTACCGCAAGCAAGGCGCGACGGCGGTCGGGGACTACAAACGCGAGTTACAGGCCGTTACTGATCAGACGGCATTATTGCAGGCCCTCAATCTGCTGGCAGAGGAACAGTTGCAGATCCTGATAGTCGTCAATGAGTACGGCGGTATCAGGGGGCTACTGACCTGGGAGGATGTACTGGAGACAGTACTGGGCATGGAGATTATTGATGAGGGAGATAAAGCCACCGATATGCAGGAACTGGCACGACGCGTCTGGCGCCGCCGCGCCAGTCAGATGGGGCTGGATGTCAGCGAAGAAGAAGATGCCGAAGAAGATACCGACAAATAGCGCACGGCCGGGTGTTACACGCCGGTCATGTCCCCGTTATGTCCCCGTTATGTCATAGTCATCCAGATTGACTTGTCGCATCGTTGCCCGCACGAACTTTTCTTGCCGCGGTAACGGCACGGTGGCATCAATCCCCAGACGACTCCATTTATCGTCTTCCACACTGGGGTTGAGCCGATGGCCGATGCCTTCGTGCATCAACATCAGGTCTTTCTCATAACAGGCGCGGGTCTGCACCGCCCATTCCACATCCTGCATGTCATACAGATCCACATCCTTGTCCACTACGGTTACGGTTTTGACAAAGGCCAGGGAAACGAACGCCGCCATAATGGCATTGCGTTGGCTACCTTCATGTTGCTTGTCAACTTGTACCACCAGATGATAAGGCACGGCACCATCGGAAAAATGCACCGCCGTGACTTCCGGTACGATGGAGTGAATCTTTTCAAAGGCACCGGCACCGGCGATGATGCCGTAGGCATTGCGTACCTCCTTGCCGGATAAAATGGAATTGAAGATCGGTTGTTTCCGCCGGGTGATGGCGGTGGCTTCAAATACCCAGCGGTCTTCCTGTTGGGCGTAATAACCGGTGACCTCGGCATACGGGCCTTCCGGCTCGCGCAGATGCGGCAGGGCCTTGCCCTCTATGACAAACTGCGCGTTGGCAATGGCCTCCACGCCGACGGTCTGTGCCTCAATCAATTCCACCGGCTCTCCCCGCATCTGGCTGATTACGCCTGACTCGTCAGTATCAATAGGGGCGGCGGAGGCGGGCAGGGCGGCGGCCATCAGCACCGGGTAATCCACGCCGTTGCTGACCGTCAGTTCCAGCGGCTGTCCCTTGGCCTCGGCGCGTTTGTAGTAATCCATCAGATGCCCCAACTCTTCCAGCAAAAAGGTAAAACGGTTTTTTCCGGTTCGCATCATGCGATGCACGGACAGGTTCCGCACCCCGGTATCGGGATCCCTGGCGATGACCACACTGGAAGTAAGATAGCTGCCGCCATCCCCCTCGGAATGATGCGGGATGGGTAGCTGATAAAGATCGATATCCGTCTCAATGACCTCATTGGCCGGGCCCTGTTTCAGTATCACCGGTTGCACCGGTGCCTGCCGCCAGGCGCGGATCTCGTCCGCCAGCACAAAGGGCAGATCGGCACTGTTGGTATCAAAGTAACGGGCCAGGATATCGCGGTTCCAGTACATCCCCATCAATAGCGGATAAGCACTACCCTTGACTCGCTCAAACAGGACAGGTTTGCCACCCTCAAATTTTTTCGCAATACCCGCCAGTTCCAGATTCGGATCCACTTCGGTTTGCACACGGATCAACTGCTCGTGCTGTTCCAGAAAGCGGATAAAGTCTTGCAGGTCAGTCAGCTTGCGTTCGGCCAGGTTCATTGTTCTTCCGGTTTGCTCTGTCATCGCAATATAACCGCAAACAACACATAAATGCAAACAACCGCAGGGACACCGTTGCGGGATAGTTTGATATACTCGGGACTATCAACCATCAATCAAAGGCGGCTTGTTATGGAGCGGCGGGATTTTGTAAAACGTGCGCTAAGCAGTAGCAGTTTGTTGCTGGCTTTTCAGCTGGGTGGTGCGACGGTGCTACTCAGCCCGCGCGAGGCGCGGGCGAAACAGGTTCCGTTCAATCACCTCGCCGGGCAGGATGTGCAGTTGCTGCAACAGTTGCTGGATCTGATCGTTCCGGGTGCGGTGCAGGCCGGCACTGTTCATTTTATCGATCAGCAACTGGGGGTGGAGCCCGATGACTGCCTGCTGATACTCAAGTTTTTTGAACTGCCGCCGCCTTACAGTAATTTTTACACGGCCGGGTTTGATGCCATCCGTCGCCACGCACAAGAGCAGTTCGGCCGTGACATCAGCGCACTGACGGCGGCGCAAAAACAACAGTTGTTGCAATACATTGCCACGCCCGAACAAGTGGATGCCGCCGGTTTTCCGATCTTTCTGTTTTATCTGTGCCTGCGTTCCGACGCCGTGGATATGGTCTACGGTACCCCTGAAGGATTTGAAAAACTGAACATTCCGTATATGGCACATATCATGCCGCCGGAGAATCGGCGTGAGTAAGACCCTGGAGAAAAGAGAGGTGGTGATCGTCGGGGCCGGTGCGGCGGGTAGCACTTATGCCGCCTTGCTGGCGGAGGCGGGCAGGGATGTGCTGGTGCTGGAACGGGGGACGGCCCGCAAGCTGGGGGATTTGTATAGTTCCCAGACTTGGGCCCGGCGTTTGAAGTGGGGGGCACCGACCGTGGTGCAGGATGGGGCGGACAGCATCTGGTACAACTTTAACGCCGGCCATGGCTATGGCGGGGCGGCGTTGCATCATTACGGCGTATGGCCGCGCTTTCATCCCGAGGATATGGAATTGCAGTCGCGCTATGGTCGGGGGCTGGACTGGCCGTTTGGCTATGACGAGTTGCGGCCCTATTACGATCAGGTGCAAAAATATGTGGGCATTGCCGGTGATGCCGAACAGGAGATCTGGCGTCCGCCCGGTGAGCCCTATCCGTTGCCGCCGGTCCTGATCAACAACCACGGGCACACCCTGGCCAAAGGGTTTCATAAACTGGGTATGCACACCGCACCGGTGCCGGTTGCGGTGTTGTCACAGCCGTATAACGGCCGCCCGGCGTGTATCTGGGATGGCTGGTGCGATGCCGGTTGTCCGACCGGCGCCCTGGCCAATCCCCTGGTGACCTACAAGCCGCGGGCGGAGCAGGCCGGTGCCGGGTTTCAGGCGCATACCGCCGTGACGCGCCTGCTCACCGATGACAGCGGCAAGCGTGTGACGGCGGTGGAGTATTACGATCAGGCCGGTGAGCACTATATTCAGCCTGCCGATGTGGTGGTGTTATGCGCCTTCACGGTGGAGAACTCGCGTCTGTTACTCAACTCCGCCAACCGTCAACATCGCAACGGTCTGGCCAACAGCAGTGATGCGGTGGGGCGTTACATCATGTCGCACCCTGCCGCCGGTATATTCGGTATGTTCAGGGAGCAGATGGACAACTATCTCGGCATCACCGGCGGGCAGATAATGGTGCAATCCGCTTATGACAAGACCGGCGACCCGGACGGTGCCTTTGGTAGCCGTCAATGGCTGGCGGGTCTGGCACTGAAGCCCAACGATTTGCTGGGCATTGCGATGACCCGGCCGGATTTGTACGGCGCGGCACTGGAAGACTTTATGCAGCGCGCTGTCCGTCACATGGGTGCGATGGTCGGGGTGATTGAAGATCAGGCGGAACCGGACAATCGCGTCCGTCTGGCGGACGCAAAAGATCCTTATGGTATGCCGATAGCCAGAGTGACATACCGGGCCAGTGAGGATGGCCGCAGGCTCTGGCAGACCGCGCTACAAGAGGGCATGGCCGTCATGCGGGCGGCCGGTGCAGAGGAGACCTGGCACGGGCCGCGCGGCGCCCAGCACATTATGGGGGGTACCATCATGGGCAGGGACAGCGGGCAATCGGTCACCAACGGGCACGGGCAGACCCATGATGTGAAAAACCTGTTCATCGGCGGGCCGAGCCTGTTCCCCTGCAGTTCCTGTGTCAATTCAACCTTCACCGTGCATGCACTGGCCACGAAGTCTGCGGCGTATCTCATCGGGCATTGGACGGACATTGTTTGATGCCGCTGATCGGCACCGTGTTTTTTTGCAACAGTGGGTGATCAATGAGGACAGATTGGATTTTGGAATTGTGGTATAAGCTGTCTGAACTTTTTTTTGATGCTGCGTCAAACAGATATGCTTTCAGCGAAAATTTCCCCGGTTCTTTCATCCTGCCTGTTGCTTGTGTCAGGGATGATCTTTCCCGGCACCCAGGGCCTTGCGGCTGTTTCTAATCTACAACACGAACCCGACCGGCAGTTGGCGGTAGCGGCGGATATGCCGGTATTGCTGGCGCAAGCCGGTGAGCGACAGAGACCACCGGTTATGCCGGTTATCCCGGCCACACCGGGCAACGGTAGCAGGGTGGACGGGATGGCCCGGCAATGTATGACAGTCTGTGCCCGCTGGGAGGAAGAGTGTGTGGATGTCCGGCAAGGTGATGATGATAGCGGCGGCCGGACGGAGGATGACCAGCGTCAAAAATGCCGGCGCGCCTGCACGCAGTTCCTCGAAGAGTGCTTCTGACCGCAATAGCCCCCCCGGAAAGCCGTTGATCTGCCGGGTTTCCTTGAATTTTTCCGGTAATTCTTTACCCTGTCTCCCCGGTAATCCCGCCCTGCGGTGATTCCTGATCGGCGCAGAGCGTCATGCGAAAGTGGCGGAATTGGTAGACGCGCTGGATTTAGGTTCCAGTGGGGCAACCCGTGAGAGTTCGAGTCTCTCCTTTCGCACCATGTAACTAATTGAATTTACTGGTAAAACAGGATAATGACATGCAGGTATCAGTGGAAAATGCCGGGGTATTGGAACGTATTATGAAGGTCGAAATCCCGGAGGATAGGATTGGCCCGGAGGTGGATTCGATGCTGCAGTCCATGACCCGCACCAAGCGGGTACGGGGCTTTCGGCCCGGCAAGGTGCCGCTCAAGATCATCAAACAACACTACGCTGCCCAGGTACGAGAGGAAGTGGTCACTAATCTGGTGCAGAGTTCCTTCCAGGAGGCCCTCGCCCAGCAAAAACTCAGACCGGCCTGCCGCCCGGTCATTGACCCGTTGCAGGCTGAGCAGGGCAAGGGTCTGGCCTATACCGCCAGATTTGAGGTCCTGCCCGAGGTGCGGCTACGCCCGGTCACCGACCTGGCCGTGGAGATACCGGCGTGTGAGGTGCAGGAAACGGACATTGACCAGACGGTCGCCACCCTGCGCCGACAGCACCGTCGCCCGCGCAAGGTAGAGCGGGCCGCGATGCAGGGCGATCAGGTCAATATAGACTTCCACAGTAGTGCTGATGGCAAGCCGCTGGAGGGCGGCAGCGGCAAAGGCATGCAGGTGGAGATTGGCGGTAAACAGCTGTTTGAGGAGCTTGAGGCGGGGCTGATCGGCAAGCAGGCCGGTGAGGAGTTCAGTCTGGAACTGACCTTCCCGGGGGCGGCGCAGCGGCCGGAACTGACCGGCAAGCCGGTGCTGTACAAAATCAGGATCAACGAGGTCTGCGAATTGCTGGAACCGGAGATGAATGATGCATTCTTCCGCACAATGGGCGTGACCGAGGGCGGCGAGCAGGCCTTCCGTCAGGAGGTGCGGCAACACATGCAACGGGCACTGGGGCGGGCGTTACGCAATGCGAGCCGTGATGCGGTCATGCGAGCCCTGCGGGAGGCGAATAAGCTGGAATTACCCAAATCGCTGGTGGCCGAGGAAACCCAACGCCTGCAACAGCAATTTGAGGCCGTCATGCAGGGCAGGGGGCTTGCCGAGGCGGGACAGGCGGATACGCCGCCGATGCTGGAGGAGATGGCCCGGAAGCGGGTGACCCTGCATCTGCTGGTCAGCGACATCGTCGCGGCCAACGACCTGAAGGCCGAGCCGGACAGGATCCGGGCCGTGATTGAACAGGAGGCCGCCGGTTATGAATCGCCCGAGGTGATTATCAACTGGTATTACAGCAACAAGGAAAAACTGGCCGAGGCGGAGCAACAGGCCATGGAAGGCGTGGTGGTGGAATGGTTGCTGGAACGGGCGCAAGTAACTGAAAAACAAGTATCATTTGACGATATAATGAATAAAGGGCAGACTGCTACTACAGCAACTGCCTGACCGGTAGCGAAAAAATGACTGACAGAGAGACAAAAGCCCTGAATCTGGTACCGATGGTGGTGGAGCAATCCTCCCGCGGCGAGCGTGCCTATGATATTTATTCGCGCCTGCTGAAGGAGCGCGTGATATTTCTGGTCGGGGCGGTTGAGGACAGTGTGGCGAATTTGATCGTCGCGCAACTGCTGTATCTGGAATCGGAAAACCCGGATAAAGACATTCACTTTTATATCAACTCACCGGGTGGCTCGGTATCAGCCGGGCTGGCCGTTTATGACACCATGCAATTTATCAAACCCGATGTCAGCACCATGTGTGTGGGGCAGGCGGCAAGCATGGGCGCCCTGTTGCTGACTGGCGGTGCCAATGGCAAGCGTTACAGTCTGCCGCATTCGCGGGTTATGATCCATCAGCCTCTGGGTGGTTTTCAGGGGCAGGCATCGGATGTTGAGATCCATGCCAAAGAGATACTCAAGGCCAGAGAGCGTTTGAACAAGATCTTCGTGCAACATACCGGGCAAAGCATAGAGAATATACAAACAGACACCGAGCGTGATAACTTTATGAATGCCGAGGAGGCACAGCAGTACGGGTTGATTGACGCAGTGCTGGCGGAGCGCAAACTGTCGGAACAGGAAAATAAAAGTGCTTCCATTGCGGCTGTTAAACCTGAATAATTTCATCATCCACAAACCAGTAGAGGCAACTTTATGAGTACTAACAAACCGGGTACATCAGGCGAAGGTGATCGTCTTCTGTATTGCTCGTTTTGCGGTAAGAGTCAGCATGAAGTCCGCAAGTTGATTGCCGGCCCCTCCGTTTTTATTTGCGATGAATGTGTGGAGTTGTGTAACGATATTATTCGCGAGGAGGTGCAGGAGAAGACCTCGGGCAGTAGCGGCAGTGCGTTGCCGACACCGCGTGAAATTGATGCCATTCTCAATGACTATGTGATCGGGCAGGACAAGGCGAAGAAGATCCTGGCGGTGGCGGTGTATAACCATTACAAGCGGCTTGATCAGGGGGGCAAGAAGTCCGATGTGGAGTTGTCCAAGAGTAATGTCTTGTTGATCGGCCCTACCGGTAGCGGCAAGACCTTGCTGGCGGAGACTCTGGCGCGCCTGCTCAACGTGCCATTCACGATCGCCGATGCCACCACCCTGACCGAGGCCGGTTATGTCGGGGAAGATGTGGAAAACATCATCCAGAAATTGCTACAGAAGTGCGATTACGATGTGGAAAAGGCACAGACCGGCATCGTTTATATTGATGAGATAGACAAGATCTCGCGTAAGTCAGACAACCCCTCTATCACCCGCGATGTATCCGGTGAGGGCGTGCAACAGGCCCTGCTGAAACTGATTGAAGGCACCATTGCCTCGGTGCCGCCGCAAGGCGGGCGCAAACATCCGCAACAGGAATTCCTGCAGGTGAATACATCCAACATCCTGTTTATTTGTGGCGGTGCGTTTGCCGGTCTGGACAAGATCATTCGGGAACGTTCGGAGAAGGCCGGCATTGGTTTTTCAGCGGAGGTAAAGAGCCGGGATGACAAGAAGAGTATGAGCGAACTGATCGGCTCTGTTGAACCGGAGGATCTGATTAAGTACGGTTTGATCCCCGAGTTTGTCGGTCGCATGCCGGTGGTGGCGACATTGGATGAATTGGATGAAGAGCAGTTGGTCACCATCCTGATACAACCGAAGAATGCGATCACCAAACAATATACCCGTCTGTTTGAGATGGAAGGCTGTGAGATAGAGTTTCGCGAGGACGCCTTGCACAGTGTTGCCCGCAAGTCCATGGAGCGCAAGACCGGTGCCCGTGGGTTGCGCTCCATTCTGGAGAATGTGCTGCTGGATACGATGTATGATTTGCCGTCCATGGGTGATGTGGCCAAGGTGATCATTGACGAGGCCGCGATCAGCGGTGAATCCCGGCCGCTACTGATGTTCGCCGGGGCGGATATGCAAAAGGCCGCCTCGGATGCCGATTAGCCGTCTGCATAGCGTGGCCGACCACTTGAAAGATACTGATTTGCCCATACATTATGGAGGTATGAGTACTATCCCGAGATGAATAATGTCTGTCACATCTGAAACTGTTTTCCAGAGTTTTCCGGTCCTGCCACTACGTGATGTAGTGGTGTATCCCCACATGGTATTGCCGCTGTTTGTCGGGCGGGAGAAATCCATCAAGGCCCTGGACGAGGCAATGGAGGGCAACAAACAAATCCTGCTGGTGGCGCAGAAGAGTGCGTCTGATGATGATCCCCAAGCTGATGGGCTGTATAGCATCGGCACCCTGTCCAATATCCTGCAACTGCTGAAACTGCCCGATGGCACCATCAAGGTGCTGGTGGAGGGTGCCAAACGCGTAAGCATCCTGGATTTTACCGAAACCGACAGCATGTTTTCAGCGCGGGCCGAACTGTTACAAATAGAAGATCAGGATGAACGCGAACTGGATGTGATGAGCCGCTCCGCCATTAACCAGTTTGAACAATATGTAAAACTGAACAAAAAAATCCCGCCGGAGATCTTGACTTCGCTGGTCAGCATTGATGACGGTTCACGTCTGGCCGACACCATTGCCGCGCATATGTCGATCAAGCTGGATGAAAAACAGAACGTACTTGAATTGACCGGGGTCAAGGAGAGGCTGGAATATCTGATTACCCTGATGGAGGCGGAGATAGACCTGTTGCAGGTGGAGAAACGTATCCGTGGCCGGGTCAAGTCACAGATGGAGAAAAGCCAGCGCGAGTATTATCTGAATGAACAGATGAAGGCCATTCAAAAAGAACTGGGTGATATGGATGATGTGCCGAATGAAATGGAAGAGCTGGCCACCAAGATAGAAAAGTCCGGCATGCCCAAGGATACCAAGAAGAAGGCCGAGGCCGAGTTGGGTAAACTGAAACTGATGCCGCCGATGTCCGCCGAGGCCACGGTGGTGCGTAACTATGTGGATTGGCTGGTGAATGTGCCGTGGAAAAAGCGTAGCAAGGTCTCGCATGACATCAAACAGGCGCGGGCTATTCTGGAACAGGATCATTATGGTCTGGACAAGGTCAAGGAGCGCATCGTGGAATATCTGGCGGTACAGCAGCGGGTGAAAAAACTCAAAGGCCCGATCCTGTGTCTGGTGGGCCCGCCCGGTGTCGGCAAGACCTCACTGGGGCACTCCATCGCCCGTGCCACCAACCGCAAGTTTGCGCGTATCTCCCTCGGCGGGGTGCGTGACGAGGCCGAGATCAGGGGCCACCGCCGCACCTATATCGGCTCCATGCCCGGCAAAATTTTGCAATCCATGGCCAGGGCCAAGACCAAAAATCCGCTCATCCTGCTGGACGAGGTGGACAAGATGGCGATGGATTTTCGCGGCGACCCCGCCTCGGCACTGTTGGAGGTGCTGGACCCGGAGCAGAACAACACCTTTGCCGATCATTATCTGGAAGTGGATTACGATCTGTCGGAAGTAATGTTTGTCACCACCGCCAACAGCATGAATATCCCGGCACCGTTGCTGGACAGGATGGAAGTGATTCGCCTGTCCGGTTATACCGAGGATGAAAAGGTCAACATCGCCCGCGAATATCTGATCCCGAAACAGATTGAGCGCAACGGACTCAAGGCGGACGAGATCAGCATCAAGGATGCCGCCTTTCGTGACATCATCCGCTATTACACGCGCGAGGCCGGGGTGCGTAATCTGGAGCGGGAGATCGCCAGCATCTGCCGCAAGGTTGTGACCCGCTTGCTACAGAACGAGTCGCAGAAAAGAATAGCGGTCACGGCGGGCAAGCTGGAAAAAATGATCGGCGTGAAAAAATTCCGTTATGGTCGGGCGGAAGAGGCAGACCGTGTCGGTCAGGTAACCGGTCTGGCCTGGACGGAAGTGGGCGGTGATCTGCTGACGATTGAGGCCACCGTGGTGCCGGGCAAGGGCAATGTCACCCGCACCGGTCACCTCGGCGATGTGATGAAGGAATCCATTGAGGCGGCCCGCACGGTGGTGCGTAGTCGTAGCAAGGTGCTGGGCATGGAAGAGGATTTTTACAAGACCCGGGATTTTCATATTCATGTGCCGGAGGGCGCCACCCCGAAGGACGGCCCCAGTGCCGGCGTGGCCATGTGCACGGCGATGGTGTCGGCACTGACCGGCATACCGGTGCGGGCGAATGTCGCGATGACCGGCGAGATCACCCTGCGCGGTGAGGTGCTACCCATCGGTGGCCTGAAGGAGAAACTGCTGGCCGCCCTGCGCGGCGGGATTGATACCGTCCTGATCCCGGTGGAGAATGAGAGAGAGTTGGTAGAGATCCCCAAGAATATCAAGCAACACCTTGATATAAAGGCAGTTCGCTGGATAGACGAGGTGCTGGATCTGGCCTTGCAGTTCATGCCGCAACCGCGCACCGGGGAGGGCAAGAACAAGCTGGCCAGCAAGGAAGAGGGCTGGGCTGACAGGCAGGGAGAGGCTATCCGGCCGCACTGACGGGCCGCAATCAGGCCCCGGGAGGCGATTCCCGCCGGTTTTTCATTGACGACAGGCGGTCTGCTTGTTATAAGTACCAACGCTGGTATTTTTTCCAGTCACCGTTTTTTCAATCACTAACCATGGGATACAGATACACAACACCCGAGGGGAACAGACCATGAATAAATCAGAGCTAATTGATGTTATCGCAGACTCAGCCAACCTCTCCAAGGCTGATGCCGCCCGCGCGCTGGATGGAGCCCTTGAGGGTATCACCCAAACACTGCAACGGGGCGATAGCGTCACGCTGGTGGGGTTCGGGACCTTTCTGGTACGGCAACGCAAGGCCCGGATGGGGCGTAATCCGAGAACCGGCGAAGCGGTGCAAATCAAGGCCGCAAACTCACCCGGGTTCAAGGCTGGAAAGGCCCTCAAGGATGCCATAAACTAGCACACCCTTCGGGTGCTTAGCTCAGTTGGGAGAGCGCCGCCCTTACAAGGCGGAAGTCGGGGGTTCGAGCCCCTCAGCACCCACCAGTTTTTTGGGAGTGAGTAGTAGTTGGAGTGGTAGTTCAGTTGGTTAGAATACCGGCCTGTCACGCCGGGGGTCGCGGGTTCGAGTCCCGTCCACTCCGCCATATTGAACGATGAGTACCTGGGTGCGTCTGAAAGGGCGCACCCATTGTCGTTATAATGGGCGGTAAGTTAATAGACAATTCAAAGAGCAATCCAAAGAGCAATACAAGGCAACAGAAAATATCATGTTACAAAATATCCGAGATAAAGTGACCGGCTGGGCTGCCGGTGTCATCTTCACCCTGTTGATTATTCCTTTCGCCCTGTGGGGGGTGAATTCCTATTTTGAGGGCGGTGGCGAGGTGGTTGCCATTTATGTTAATGGTGAAGATATTTCCCTGCGCGACTATCAACAGACACAGCAACTGGTCAGGCAACGCTGGCGGGAAAACACCGAGGAACCCGTCACTGAAGAGGTTGAATCAATACTGAAAGAACAGGCCATTGAACAGTTGATCCGGACAGTGTTATTCAATCAATACAGTGACAAGGTGCAGATGTTCGTCAGCGATTCGGATGTGGCGAGCACCTTGCGGCAACTGCCGGCCTTCAGTGATGAGGACGGTTTCAATATCAATCTGCTACGGGCCTATACCGCCACTCGCGGTCTTTCCACATCCGAGTTTATGCAGCAAATGAGAGAAGATCTGCTCGCCGAGCAGCTACGGGGTGCGTTTTATGATTCCGGTTTTGTCACTGAATCCGAGGCACTATTTTTGGCCGGCATCAAAAACGAAAAACGTGACATTGAATATGTGGTGCTGTCCTCTGACGAACTGAAAGCAAGCCTTGACATCAGCGATGAGGAGGTAGCGGGCTACTACGAGGAAAATGAAACGCTGTTTATGGAGCCGGAAAAGGTGAAGCTGGAGTATCTGGTGTTGTCCGCCGGTAAACTTGCTGATGACATTATTGTAGAGGAAGACGAGGTGCAGGCATGGTTTGAGGAGAACAGACAAAATTATGAAGTGGCCGGACAACGCCATATCAGGCAGGTGCTGGTGAAATTGCCGGAAGGGGCGGCTGACGAGACGGTCGCCGCCATGCAGGACAAGGCGCAGGAATTATATGGGTTGATTCAGGCCGGTCAGTCGCTTGAGCAGGTGGCGACTGGAAACGCCGAGCAGGGTGAAGATGAGAATGTAGAATTCAGTGAGTTTGAATTTTTGACCGAGGGCATTCTGGAGGCCGGGGTGGATGAGGTCTTGTTTGCGATGGAGGACGGGGAAATCAGTGAGCCGATTGAGACAAAATACGGTTTTCACATTATTGAACTGGTGGAGATCAAGGGTGGTGTCAGTGTGACTCTGGAAGACATCCGCGATCAGGTCGTGACGGATATGAAACTGACGCAGGCGGAAGAGTTGCTGTATGACAAATCAGACCGGCTGGCGACATTGACTTATGAACACCCGGAGACGCTGGATGTCGCCGCCGAGGAACTGGGGGTGGAGATTTTGCAAAGTGATTACATCAGCCGTGCAGAGCCGGGTGCCGGCGTGGTCGCCGAGCCTGAGGCCCTCAACGCCGCTTTCAGTGAGTCGGTATTGGAACTGGGTGAAAACAGTGAGTTGCTGGAACTGGCAAACGGCAGGTTGATGGTATTGCGGGTGTCGGATCGGGTGGAAGCGGCCTTGCAATCACTGGACAGTGTGCAGGAACAGATTGTTACCCGCATCAAGTTTGAGCGGGCCAGTGATCTGACCAAAGAGAAAGGTGAGGCGATTATTGCCGCACTTGATGAGGGGAGTGTCGCCGCTGATGTGGCTGGCGAGTATGATATTGACTGGCAATCGGCAACCGGCATATTGCGCGAGGATGAGACAGTGAATCGCGCCGTGTTACGGCTGGCGTTCAACTCGGGTCGTCCGACAGGTGACAAACCGTTGGTATCCGGTACCTCGCTGGGTAGCGGTGATTATGCCATCGTCATCATCAATCAGGTTCAGCAGGCATCTCTGGATGAGATCAAAAAGGCCGACATCAAGGCCATGCGGGAACAACTGCTCAGCATCCGGGCGGCGACCGACTGGCAGGACATCACCGGGGAGTTGCGGCGCAATGCCGATGTAGAGATTTACGAAGAGGTATTCTGAAGGATCGCCCGCGCCTGCTGTGCCGCATTGCCGGTATAAGTGCCCGGTGTCAATTCAATCAATGCAGCCTTGGCTGTATCCGGTATATCCAGTTGCGAGATAAAGTCGTGCAATAGTGCGGCATCCACTGTCCGGCCGCGGGTCAGTTGCTTGAGTTTTTCATAAGGCTCAGCGACACCGTAACGGCGCATGACGGTTTGAATGGCTTCGGCCAGCACCTCCCAGTGATTGTCCAGATCCCGCTCAATGGTTGCGCTATCGGCCTCCAGTTTCCCGGTGCCCTTGCGGATGGATTGCCAGGCGATCAGGCAGTGAGCGAAGGCCGTGCCGATATTACGCAAGACAGTGGAATCGGTCAGGTCGCGTTGCCAGCGGGATACGGGTAATTTACCGGCCAGATGATTGAGCAGGCTGTTACCGAGGCCGAGGTTACCTTCGGCGTTTTCAAAATCAATCGGGTTCACCTTGTGCGGCATCGTGGATGAGCCGACCTCGTCCGCCACCGGTTTCTGCCTGAAATAGCCGATGGCGATATAGCCCCAGACATCCCGGCAAAGGTCCAGCAGGATGCTATTGATCCTGATCACCGTATGAAAATATTCCGCCATATAATCATGGGATTCGATTTGTGTGGTATGGGGATTCCAGTTGAGTCCCAGTGAGGTTACAAACTCATTGCTCAGTTGCGGCCAATCAATATCGGGGCAGGCCGCCAGGTGCGCATTGTAGTTACCCACCGCGCCGTTCATTTTGCCCAGTATCGGGATCGCTGCGAATTGCTGTTGCTGCCGTTGCAGTCGGTAAATGAAAACGGCAATCTCCCGACCCAGCGTAGTAGGGGAGGCCGCCTGACCATGGGTACGGGCCAGCATGGCCTGTTCAACATAAGGCTCTGCCAAAACCGCCAGTGCCTTGAGCAATTCCTGTAACTGTGCACCAATAATGTCGTCACGCAGATCCTTCAGCATCAGTGCATAGGCCAGATTGTTGATATCTTCCGAGGTACAGGCGAAGTGAAAAAATTCCGCCGCTACCGCCAGCTTTTTGTCAGCCGCCACCTTCTCCTTGAGGAAATATTCCACCGCCTTGACATCATGATTGGTGGTTTTTTCTATGTCCTTGATCCGGGCCGCATCGCTCACGGAAAAATTATCAACGATGCCATTCAATGTCGCGTTGGCGGCGGCACTAAACGGTTTGATTTCAGTCATGCCGGGACAGGCCGCCAGTGCCTGCAACCAGCGGACTTCAACCAGAGTACGGTAGCGGATAAGACCGTATTCGCTAAAGATAGCACCCAGCGGCGCGGTCTTGTCCCGATAACGCCCGTCTATGGGGGAAACAGCAGTGAGTTGTTGCAATTCCATGAATATTCAAGAAACCCCTGATTTAATCAGACCCCGATAATACAGGAATGTGGCGGTGTTTTCAATGGGTATGCGCTATATTTCAATATTTGAGATTCTGTCCACACTGTGGTCACAATTCATTTGATACAATAATTATTTAATTCTTCCTGCGTGACAGTTACCATGAGTGGCTGTTCAATTCCCAAATTGGGAATAATAATTCCCAATTTGGGAAGATGCAAGTCTTTGTACTCCCTGCAATTATGTATTGAGTTGGCACATCAATCATGGCCTGACAATCACGCAACAGTAGTTGCTACCTCGGCGGTGAGACTGTCCCCCCACCTGAGCCACTGCGGGCTACGCCCTTGTGCCTCTGGCTCCCCCTCAAGGGGGGAGCTATTCGGGGTGGAGTGAAAAGACAAAGGAGGCGTTAGCCTGCTTTGACATTGCCAGCGTTGCTGTTACTGCTCCCGCCTTGAAGGAACTACAAGGTTGGCACGGATAACTCACTCCCCCCTTGAGGGGGAGTCAAAAAAAGGTGTATTTTGCCTTTTTTTGGTGGGGGGACTTGGTTCGGTAACCCCGTAGTGGCTCCGGTGGGGGACATTGCTGATTTGTCTCATAAGTACTGAGGCAGCACGGGCTTTCAGCAATTATCTCAATCGCCTATAATCAGGCGCACCAGAATAACGGCTGTTCTTGCAATGACTACTTACTTTATCCGGCGATTTTTGCTTGTTATCCCTACTTTCATCGGCATCACCATGCTGGTATTCGTGGTGACGCGGCTGGTGCCGGGCGGGCCGATTGAGCGGATCCTGACGGAAATCCAGATTGCCGGTGGTGAGCAGACGAGCATCAGTGCCGCGGATAATGTTATTGCGGGCGGTACGCTTTCCGAGGCCCAGTTGCAGAAGTTGCGGGAGTACTATGGTTTTGATAAGCCGGTGGTTATCAGTTACCTGCACTGGCTGGCTGATGTTGCCCGGCTCAATCTGGGGACTTCCACTCGTTACAGCGAACCGGTGTGGCAGACCATCAGGGAGCGTTTGCCTGTCTCCATCTTTTACGGTGTGATGACGTTGATCATTACTTACTCGGTGTGTATTCCTTTGGGTATCGTCAAGGCGATCAGACACAATACGGCTATTGATAATATCACTTCCATCATTGTCTTCACGGGCTATGCCATTCCCAATTATATTGTCGGCATTATCCTGCTGATCCTGTTTGCCTCACAGTGGGAGGTATTTCCACTGGGCGGTTTTGTCAGTGAGGATTTTGATGATCTGGGTGGTATGGACAAGATACTGGATATCGCCCGGCACGCTGTCTTGCCGCTGATCGCTTATGTGGCTGGCAGCTTTGCCGTGATGACCTTTATGATGAAGAACGCCCTGATGGATAATCTGGCGGCGGAGTATGTCAGGACTGCGATGGCCAAGGGGGTGCCGTTCAGGCAGGCGGTGTTCAAACATGCGTTTAGAAACAGTCTGATCCCGATCGCAACGCATTTCGGCAACAATGTCTCCATCATCCTGACCGGCTCTTCTCTGATTGAGAAGATTTTCAACATCAACTGCTTTGGTCTGCTGGCCTTTGAGTCGCTGGTGGAAAGAGACTATCCGGTGGTGATGGGCATACTGGTGATCTCGTCGTTTCTGTTTTTGCTGGGCAATATCCTGTCTGATATTTGTGTTGCGCTGGTTGATCC
>JBPCXW010000025.1:0-12396 GCA_051008185.1 Gammaproteobacteria bacterium | reverse complement strand
TCGTTTCAGGATGTCAGTCTTGACCGGTGTTGTGATATGGCTGGTCGGCGTGAGCATTGTTTTATCATTTAACCACTGGGATGATCTCAGACCTTTGTTTTTCATTCCCTTGTACGCTGATAAAAGTATATTCGGTATCATCGAGTTCACGGTCTCCAATATCATGTTACCTACTACGGCATTTTTGATTGCTCTCTACGTTGGCTGGGTGATGTCACACAAATTGCTAAGGGAAGAGATCGGTATCAAAAGCGAGGGCGCTTATATTGTATGGCGGTTTTTAGCCCGTTACCCGGCCGTGGTGGGTGTCGGTTGTGTGCTGGTGCTTATTCTCGTCTGACTTACGATTTCCTGTCACTGTTTTTCTCGCGCTTGGCCAGCAGTGTCGCTGCCAGACCGGGGCCTCTGCCGGGTTTGCTCCAGGGGCAGACTTGTATGCATATACCACAGCCGTAGGTCATCGAGAAATAAGGCGCACAGCGATCAAAATCCACGTACCATTTTTCCACTCCCCTGACGAGTTGTTTTTTATCGCTGATCGCATCGGCGGGGCAGTCCAGGGTACAACGCTGACAGCGCAGACACAGATCATCAACGGCGATATCAACCGGTTTGTCTGTGGCCAGAGGCAGATCGGTCAATATCGTAGCCAGCCTGAAATCTGATCCCAGCTCCTTGTTGATCAGCGAACCGTGTTTCCCCAGTTCGCCTATGCCGGCCTCAATTGCAATGGGGATATGCAGGATATCCGCGCCTTCACAATAAGCCCGTGCCGGCCAGCCCAGTTTGCGGATGTATGCGGCCAGCCGGACAACGATGCGGGTACTTTCGTGGTAGGCACGGATGGCTTCAATACCGCTCTCAACCTGAGTGATATATTTTTCCATAACCTGAAAATTCATCGGGTAGGCAATGGAGATGGCGTATTTATAATCTTTGTTGACGTTTTGATAGAGGGCGTTGGCCGGGAGTGTTGTGATGCCCACAGCACCTGCATTCAGTTCCATCGCCATCCGTTTGATCTCCGTGGCCATGGCCTGCTTGTCCGGGACAGGGCGTTTGTTTTTACTGATCTTGCCATCGGCTTTTCTTAGCAAACCGCGTGATAATAACCCCCGGATAAAAAGTCTGAAAGGCATGGTGAGCAGGAAGAACAACTCCAGCGCATGCCATTCAATTTGACGAAACCCTGAGCTATGGAATATCTGCACCGCCTGCACCTTGTCCGGATTACCCGCGCCGTTGATGATATTGCCGGATGTGGGCGGGTGCTTATAGCGAAAATGATAAGTGGCGGTCGGGAATTGTCGTTCCATAATACCTATCGCTCCAGCAAGTCTTCCAGAACAACCTGGGTATTATCCTGTTTGGCCTTGCGACAGGCCTTCCTCAACCTGTGACCCAGAGTGGCCCAGAGCAACAGGAATTGCAGACTCTCCCGGACAAGCCGCCAGTCCCGTTTCAGCCTGTCCAACAAGCCGGGGTTCTGCAAATAAAATTTTTCTTCAAATGAAGCCATGGTCGTGATTATTCCGGGGTCTTTCACCAGACCTGTCAAGTCTTACCCCTGTATTCTCTTTATTTTGGAACATTTTCAACTAGTTACAGTGTATTGATAATGGTGGCACATCCCTGTGTCGCAGGAACCCTGATTACAGCGGGGTTCTTTGACAGGCCATGATAACAGGGATATAGTTTATACCTAAACTATCTAGCAATTTAAATACCTGCCAGCCAATCGGTTACAGGATGGCACGATGTGGAATTGGCAGGAACATTCTCGCGACAGCAGGGCAATGTAGAAGACATGGCAGATTACGACATTATTATCGCAGGCGGTGGGCATAACGCCCTGATTGCCGCGGCAGTGCTGGTGAAGCATGGGCTTGCGGTGCTGGTGGTGGAACGTAACGCCTGGGTCGGAGGAGGGGTCATCACCCGTGAGGTGACACTGCCTGGTTTCAAGCATGATATGTTTGGCTCATCGCATGTATGGATTCACCTGAACCCGGATTTTGTCGCCCTCAAACCTGAACTTGAGAAACACGGTTTGAAATATATCTGGTCCGAGGATCACATCACCGGTCATCCTGATAAACATGCAGGGCCGGGCATCATCGTCTACAAAGATGTGGATAAGACCTGTGATACGATTGCCGAGTATTCAAAGCAGGATGCCAAACGTTACCGGGAGATATACGAGGAGTTTGGTGAAATCCAGACGGGGGTACTCAAGAATATGTTTTCACCACCGGTCCCGCCCAGTTATATGTATCAGGCAATGGAAAACAGTCCGCTGGGTTTGCAACGTTTGCGGGACTACCAACTTAGCTCGCGCCAGTTCACTTTGGAGAATTTTGAGGACGAACATGTGCGCGCCTTTATTCTGGGCTGGGCCACCGCGCCGCAAACTCTGCCTGATCAGTTGGGAACCGCGGCGGGGTTTTATGTAATGATTCCCAGTATTCATTACTATGGTCAAGCCATTCCTGAAGGCGGCAGTGGTATGTTGTCAATCGCCATGCAACGTTATATTGAAGCCAATGGAGGTAAGGTAATGACTGAGGCGACGGTGCGTAAGTTCATCGTGAAAAACAATGAATGTATCGGCCTGCGTTTGGAGGACGGGACGGAAATAACTGCGGATAAGGGCGTAGTGTCAGCACTGGATCCCTATCAAACTTATCTGCACGGTTTTGATGAAGGCGTATTGACGGAAGATTTTCTGAGATTGGTGCGTAATTTCAGGTTCGGTAATGTGACTATCGCGCGAGTGCATTACGCCCTGAATGAAGCACCCAGATTCAGGAACGGCCCGGATATGGATAAAACGGCCTTTCAGCGTATCTTCGGCACGGTTGCGGATATTGATCGTCAATACAATGAAATAGCCGGAGGTGTGCCCCCCGGCGATCCGTTTTTATGGACCGCCGCCTGGACTACGATGGATCCCACACGGGCACCGGATGGTAAACATACCTTGATCATGGATACCTTTGTGCCGGTGGATTTGGCCGGCGGTGAGGATTGGGAGGCCATTGGCCCGGCTTATGTACGTGATGTGTTGCTAAAAAAATTGCGTAACTACACCACCAATATGGATGATAGTAATATCCTCGCTGAATATGTTGAGACAGGGCCCAGTCTGGAGCGCGCCAATCCTTGTTTTTATCGCGGTGCGACCACAGGGGGTGAACGCACTCTGGCACAGATGGGTGCTTTCCGACCGTTTCCCAATTATGCCGATTACCGGGGGCCTGTTGATAAATTTTATATGACCGGCCCGTCCTGCCACCCCGGTGGTGGTATCTGCGGCATGGGGACGATTACCGCCAACGAGATCCTGCTGGATCTTGGTTTGAAAGATGAAGCTGATGATTTTTAAGTAACGATAAACTGAGGAAGAAACCATGTCTAAAAAAGCAGAACGCATTGAGCCTTACACAGCACTAATCGTGCAACCCGAAGTCACGGTGGTGGAAAATCGGGAAGACATCAAAAAGAATCTGGATCGGGTATGCAATCTGATCCACTTTGGTGTCGGCTACTTCTGGGAAGTGCCGGTACGTCTGGTCGTCTTGCCCGAGTATTTCCTGCAAGGGGTGGGGACACCGGGTAAGGGTGAGAGCCGGATTGAGGATCAGATGAAAAAAGTGGTCACGATTCCCGGTCCCGAAACAGATCAGCTTGCCGCGATTGCCAAAGAATACGGTTTGTATATTGTCGCCGGCGGTGTGGTGGAAGAACTGCCGGAATTTCCTGATCGCTGGTTTAATTGTAATTTCATTATCGGCCCTGATGGCGACATCGTGTTGAAATACCATAAGTGGCACATCCCGGCCTATATCGGTTTGGGCACCAGCCCGCATGATCTCTATGATGAGTATTGTGAAAAGCTGGGCGGCGATATTCAAACCCTGTTTCCGGTTATTGACACGCCCATCGGCAAGCTTGGCACCATGACCTGTCATGATGGTTGTACGCCGGAAGTGTCGCGGGCATTGGGATATAACGGCGTGGAGGTGATTTGTCATCCGGGGGCGATACAGGAAGTGGAAGGCGTCTCGCAACCCTGGGATTTCTGGATGTTCACCCGCCGTACTCGCGCCCATGACAATATGTGTTATTTGTTGGGTTCCAACTGGGGTAAGGTCAATTATGATTATTATCCCCGTGCCTTCTGTCCGGGCAATTCATTTGCCATTGACTATACGGGTATGGTGATGCGGCATGCGCCTTACCCGGAGGAACAGGTGTTGGCCGCTACCATGGATATTGAGGCCTTGCGTCAGTATAGAACCCGTACGGCACATAATTGCTGGGTGGATGTGCGCACGGAAGGCTTCAGGCAAATTTACGAACAATCTATTTATCCACCGAACCGTTTTCCGCCCGGCAAGCCGCCGCGTAGCCTGTCGGAAAAGGTATCCATCTGCAAGGAAGTATTTGATGATCTGTATGGCCGCGGCCAGTTCACCCCGCCGGCGGGTCTGGCTCCGGGCGACGTGTCTGCGTTGCTGGAACGGCGCATCAAATACGCGCAGGACACAGGCAGACTAAAAAAGAGTTGATGCTATGAAAGTAAAAAGTAAACTCGCCGACATCGTTTTTCAATTCGGCAATTTTGAATACAGGAAAGATCATCTGATCGTGCACAGTGCGCCCGGACAGAGTATGCAAACCACGGTTTATATCAGCCCCGATGATATTGTAGCGGGGTTGAAAAACGCCTTGTCGCAACCAATGGTATGGTTGTACATCATTGCCTTTCCATTTTTTTTAATCCGTTACCGCCGACGTAAGGCCGCACAGGTGAAACCATGAACAGAATGACGGGTGCCGACGCAATCATTAACTCGCTTATGCAATATGGCGTGGATACCGTGTTTGCGTTGCCGGGCGGTCAGTTGGATAACTTGTTTGATGCCATGTACAAAAAAGATGATGCCTTGCAGGTGATTCATTCCCGGCACGAACAAGGTGTGGCATACATGGCGTTCGGCTATGCCAGATCCACCGGCAAGGTGGGTGTGTATAGCGTTGTGCCCGGCCCGGGCCTGCTAAACTCCAGTGCCGCGTTGTGCACGGCCTGGGGTAACAGTACCCCGGTGTTATGTGTGGCGGGTCAAATCCCTTCCACTGCCATCGGCAAGGGCTATGGTGATTTGCATGAAATAGATGATCAACTGGGGATGATCAGTCACTTGACCAAATGGTCGCAACGCATCGACTCCCCGACGCAAGCCCCGTCTGTAATACGAGAAGCGTTTAAACAACTCAATACCGGCAGGCCGCGTCCGGTTGAGGTTGAAATGCCGATGGATACCATGGGAGAGGTCGCGGATGTTGCTCTGCTTGATCCCCTGACCGAGTATGAGCCAACCGCCATTGACAGCGAAAAAATCGCCGCTGCCGCAAAATTATTGGGCAAGGCCAAAAATCCCCTGATCGTTATCGGCGGTGGGGCAAATCATTGTGCCGAAGGCTTGCTTGCTCTGGCGCAGGCCTTGCAGGCACCGGTTGTCGCCAAGCGTAATGGCAAGGGTGTCATCAGTTTTGAACATTACCTGAGTATGAATGCGCCATTGGGCCACAAGTTATGGGCGAAGACGGATGTGGTATTGGCCATCGGCACACGCTTGCGTGAGTGCCTGACTGCATGGGGCAAAGATGACGATATGCAGCTTATTCGCGTGGATATCGATCCGGTGGAAATCGACCGCATCTGTGTGCCCGAGGTAGGCATAGTGGGTGATGCGGCGCGAGTGATAGAAGCCTTGTATGACGATGTGAATCGGCACAACAGGAAGCGCGCATCAAGAGAGCAGGAGTTGACGGAATTGAAATCGGCCTTTGCCGCGGAGGTACGCGAAAATGTCGCGGCACAAATGGCCTATCTGGATGTGATCAGGGAAGTGTTACCCGGAGATGGCATCTTTGTTGATGAGATCACTCAGGTGGGTTTCACTTCCTGGTATGGTTTTCCTGTGTATCAGCCCAGACAACATATTACTTGCAGTGAGATGGGGACCCTGGGCTATGGTTTTGCCACGGCCCTCGGCGTGGCCGTCGCCAACCCCGGGAAAAAAGTTATTCAGATCAGTGGTGATGGTGGTTTCATGTTTAATGTACAGGAACTCTGTACGGCTGTGCAGTATCAGATCCCGGTGGTGACGGTCATATTCAATGACAATACGTATGGCAATGTGCAACGCCAGCAAGATGACTGGTTCGGCGGCCGGCGTATTTGCTCGGATCTGCATAACCCGGACTTTGCCAAATTGGCCGAAGTATTCGGCGCGACCGGCATGACCGCCGACAACCCTGCGAGCTTGAAAACGGCCCTGGAGAAGGCCCTGAGTCTGAATGGCCCGGTATTGATTGAAGTGCCTGTCACCACACGGATGCCTTCCCCCTGGCCATATATTATGTTGCCACAAAACAGAAAGGCGGTATGTAGATGAATAGTTTGGCGGAGGCGATGTAAATGTCACAAGCATGGGATAACGATAAATTGATTCGGGTTGATATGGGCAGGCAACTTGTTGAGGTGGTGGATTACCCCGCGGACTGGCGGTATCTGGGCGGACGTTCCCTGTCCGCTCGTATCTTGCTTGAGCAGTGTGCCCCGCAATGTGATCCGCTCGGCCCGGACAATATGCTGGTGTTGGCACCGGGTATTTTGTCCGGCACTGCCGCGCCTACTTCCGGCCGCCTGTCGGTGGGCTGCAAAAGCCCGTTGACCGGTGGTATCAAGGAAGCCAATGTCGGCGGCAATCCGGGGCAGGATCTGATGAAACTGGGTTATCGCGGTATTATCGTGACCGGACAACCCGCGGATCGGGACAAACGCTGGGGGCTGGAGGTCAATGCCGGGGGCGTGAAACTGGTGTCCGCCGATGACTATAAAGGTATGTGGAACTATGCCTGCTGTGAAAAGTTACTGGCCGGTTATCCACCCACGGCTTCGGCCATCACGATTGGGCCGGCGGGTGAAATGTTGCTGAAGGGGGCCTCGGTTGCCTGTACAGATCGGGACAAGCAGCGGCGGCCTGCCCGGCATGCCGCCCGTGGTGGTGTTGGTGCGGTGATGGGTTCCAAGTGTTTGAAGTGGGTGTTGATCGATCCCGGCAAGGCGAAGTTGAGACAGGCAGCCGACCCGAAAGGGTTTGCCGCCAATAACAAAGTATTCAGCAAGGCCTATTTGTCCGATGGCAGGCACAATATATTCAAGGGTGGCACCAGTACCGGTGTACCCATGGCCAATATGTTACATACCTTCCCTTACAGGAACCGCACTGCGGGCCGTAACCCGGAGGTGGATAAACTGGATGGGGCGCGGATCCATGAAGCCTTCCCGGAGCGCGGTGGCGGGATGCATAACTGCATGGCCGGTTGTATCGTGCGTTGCTCCAACATTGTGCATGACAAGGATGGTCAGTATGTTACCTCTGCCCTGGAGTTTGAAACACTGACCTTGTTGGGTTCCTGTTGCGCCATCAACGACTGGGAGCAGGTGGCACGGCTGGATCGCCTGTGTGATGAACTGGGTCTGGACACGATTGAGACCGGTGCCGCCATTGCGGTGTATATGGATTCCGGCGCTATGGACTACGGCGACGCCGAAGGTGCCGTCGCCTTGTTGCGGGACGAGGTGGGTGGCGGATCGGATCTGGGTGTGCTGATCGGTAACGGTGCCTTGGCCGTTGGTACGCACAGAAATCATCATCGTATCCCCGTGGCCAAAGGTCAGGCCCTGCCTGCCTGGGATCCGCGTCCGCTGAAGGTGGCGGGGGTAACCTATTGCACCAGTGCCATGGGGGCTGATCATACGGCGGGTCTGGTGATTGATCCTGATCTGGCCGGTGCGGATGCGGTACGCGCCTCGCAGGAGGCGCAGATCGTGAATGCGGTTTGTGACGCATCGGGTTTTTGCCAGTTTATGCAGCCTGTTCTGGATGAGGTGCGCCGGTGTTACAGTTTGTTTTACGGTGAAGAGGTGAGCCGTGAACAGATCGCCGATCTGGGTTGGCAATGTCTGGAAGATGAATGGGAGTTTAATCGTCGGGCCGGTTTTACCGAGGCTGATGATGATCTGGCCGCCTGCTTGCGTGAAGAAGGTATCGGGCCGGACAATACTCTGGTGTTTGATGTGCCCCGAACCGTATGTCAGGATGCTAAAAAACGTATGTCGTCCGGTGCGGGTCTGTTTGAGAAAGGTGCCACCGCATAAGACACCTGTCATACCCTGACGGGTTCCCAAGCCGTACTATTCAATTACCTTATCTATAGTAATAGACAAAGTGTCGCCCACGGCGGTGTTGTCTATTTGCCGAAGCTCGCCTTGCAGGTCGCCTGTTTGTGGTTTGGCATCGCCGCTTTTGCTGATGCGGGCTACTATGTCTATGACGGGGAAGCGGGATAATTTCATACCGGGTAGCATGGACATGGAATCATTCAGGGTGATCTCGGCGGGCAGGTGCTTGACTTGTTTGGTAACTATCGCCAGCGGCATCGGGGGGCCGTTGCTGGCGCGGGCGTAGATGAAGACGGTGTCTTCGGCGGCGGCTTGTTCATGCAACTCTGCCGCCAATGCTACCTTGACCTTGACTGTAACAGTTTGCTCGGAAGCCGCAGGCGCGCTGTCAGTCGCCAGTTCGGTTTCAACGCGGGTGATCAGGGCTTGTATCCGTTCCCGTGGTTCTGGTTCGTCCCGCATCAGTGGTAATAATTTTTGCCAATAGTCCAATGCCTGTTGCAACTCACCGGCTTGCTCCGCCGCCAGACCGGCGAACCACAGGCCGGACTTGTGATCGGGGTCAAGCTCCAGCAGTTCGTTGATCAGTTGCCGCGGCTTGCCGGTTAAATCGCCGTTGGCTGCCAGGGCCAGGGCTTCAATGTAATGGATCAGTGCCTGTGGGTTGTCGCTGCTCAGGCTGTAGAGTTTTTCTGCCGTGGCCAGTGCCTTGTCGGTTTGTCCGACTACCAGATAGGTGCGTGTCAGGGTGAGCCAGGCACGGGTGTCGTCGGGTCGTTGTTGTAGCCGTTCGCGTAGATCCGCTACGATTTCATCAATAGACAGTTCCGGTTGCGGCGGTTGTTGTTGCGCGGCTACATACTCCGGGTCGGCAAGCCGTGGTTTGCCGGTTTGCAGGTAGGTGATTATCGCGACAAGCGGAATCAGGATGGCGACTGCGATGCGGCTGTATCTGTTGCCGGTTACGGCGGGCCTTACAGGTTGATCCGGTTGATCAATCTCATGCAACAGGTTCAGCTCTATCTCCTCACGCATCAACTGTGCCTGATCCGGTGATAACTTGCCGCGATCCAACTCTGCTTCCAGTTCAGCAAGGCGGATTTTATACAATTCAACCTTGGCCCCGGGTTCGGTCTCGTGCGGGTCGTGCGGTGTCCGCCGCATCGCTCTGGTCAATACCAGCAAGGCCAGAATGATCATCACACCTGCGAGGGACCAGAATGTGAGCATGGCAATCATTCCTGTTTGTCATCAAGCAGGGTTTGCAATCTGGTTTTGTCTGCGGTCGTCAATGTTGAATGTGAGCCGGGTTGTCGTCGTTTAATCCCGCGCAGTATGAAAAAACCGGCAAGCAACAGTAACAGAAAAGGCCCTGACCACAACAGCGCAGTGCGGTAGCTAAACGGCGGGCGATAGATAACAAAGTCACCGTAACGTTCAACCAGAAAAGTAGTGATCGCCTTATCATCCTTGCCGTCAAGCACCTGCTCATAGACTTCCCAACGTAAATCCTGTGCCAGATCGGCATGCGAATCAGCCAGCGACTGGTTTTGACAAACCAGACAGCGTAGTTCTTCCAGTAAATCCTGATAGCGTTGTTGCAAAACGGGATCGGCAAACTCCAGCGGCACATCCGCCGCCATTACCGGTGCGGAAAGCGGCAACAGCAACAGGCAGGACAACAGCAGGCGTCGGGACAGTTTGGTCATGGTATCTGTTGCAACTGTTTGACCAGTGGCATCACGGTGTCATCCAGATCTTTCTGTGTCAGCGGGCCGATGTGTTTGTAACGAATGATGCCTTCGGCATCTACGATGTAAGTTTCAGGCACACCATAAACACCGAAGTCAATGCCAACGCTACCGGCCTGATCAAACGCACTCAACAGATAGGGATCGCCAAGATCATTCAGCCACCGCAGTGCCGCCGGTCTTTCATCTTTATAATTCAATCCATAAATCACGACCTCTTGCCGACGCGCCAAATCCACCAGCAGGGGATGTTCATAGCGGCAGGAGACACACCAGGATGCCCATATATTAAGCAGGCTAACCTTGCCGCCCAGTTCCGTTGAGTTGATCATCGCAGTCTCGTCCCTGAGCCGGGGCAGGCTGAAGCCGGGCACCGGTTTATCAATCAGGGGGGAGGGGATGCGCCGCGGATCGGTCTGCAAGCCATACACCAATAGCAGGATCAGCGAAATGAAAATCCCCAGAGGTGCCAGGTAACGAGTCATATCCTGACCTGCCCCGGCTCCACGGGGGATTCCGCTTGCAGTTTTTCCCGTAGCCGCAGGCGGTAGCGTCTATCGCCGGCGGCCAGCAGTCCGCCAAGCGCCATAAAGATCGCGCCCAACCAGATAAAGCGCACAAGCGGTTTGTGATACAGCCGCACACTCCAGTCCCCCGAATCCAGCGGCTCACCCAGTGACACATACAGGTCACGCAACAGACCGGAATCAATCCCGGCCTCGGTCATCGGCATTTCACGCACGGTGTACAAACGTTTCTGGGAACGCAGTTCGGTGATGTATCGCTTACCTTTATACACCGACAGCCGCGCCTCCGTAGCGGTGTAATTCGGCCCCTGCACAATATTCAGGTCTTGCATCGTGAAACGGTAACCGGCAAAGGTTTCGCTACTGCCCGGCCCCATGCGTTTGTGTAGCTCCGTGCTGAACTGGCTACTGATCGTGATGCCGACAATGGTCAGGGCGAAACCGATATGCGCCAGGGTCATACCATAAAAAGCCAACGGCTGATTGAACAGCCCCGGCAAGCGCAGACGTTGGTAGAGATGATAAAGATTACTCAGGATGATCCAGGCCGCAACACCGATACCGACGGCCACTTGCCAGACAGCCGCCCCGGGCAAGGCGAGCATGACAATGACACCGATCAGCAAACAACCGACCGCAACATGACGCAGTGATAACCACAGACGTCGCCACTCATCGCTACGCCAGCGGGCCGACACGCCAAAGCCCAGCACCAGAGTAAGCGGCAACATAAGCGGAACGAATACCGTGTTGAAATACGGCGCCCCCACCGACAGTTTGATGCCCAGCGTCTCCATGATCAGCGGGTACAGCGTGCCGAGCAACACGGCGATCATCGCGACGGACAGCAACACACTGTTGAGCAACAGAAATGTCTCCCGCGAGATCAAGCTAAAGCGATTGCCCGCAAGCAGGTGCGGTGCACGCCAGGCATAAAGTGCGAGCGAGCCACCGATCACAACACCGAGCAGGATCAGAATAAACACCCCGCGCGCCGGATCAGTGGCAAAGGCATGCACAGAGGTGAGCACGCCCGAGCGCACCAGAAAGGTTCCCAACAGGCTGAGAGAAAATGCACCGATGGCCAGCAACACCGTCCAGTTTTTGAACACATCACGTTTTTCCGTGGCCGCCAGAGAATGAATCAGCGCAGTGCCGATCAACCAGGGCATGAACGAGGCATTCTCCACCGGGTCCCAAAACCACCAGCCGCCCCAGCCCAGTTCGTAGTAAGCCCACCAACTGCCGAGGGCGATGCCGATGGTCAGGAAGGCCCAGGCCATAATGGTCCAGGGGCGTGACCAGCGCGCCCAGGTGGAATCGAGATGACCGCCGAGCAAGGCGGCGACGGCAAAGGCAAAGGCCACGGAAAAACCAACATAACCCATATATAACATCGGCGGATGAATAATCAGGCCGGGATCCTGTAGCAAGGGATTCAAGTCCGCGCCATCGGCGGGGGCGGGTATGTAACGCAGGAACGGGTTGGAGGTGAACAAGGTAAATAGCAAAAAACCGACACTGACTAATCCCATTACCGCAATAATCCTGGCCCTGAGCAACGGCGGCAGATTACGGCTGAACAAAGTCACCGCCACAGTCCAGCCCGACAAGATCAATATCCACAATAACAATGATCCCTCATGCGCCCCCCAGACTGCGGAGATGCGATACATCAGGGGTAGCAATGAATTGGAATTATGCGCCACATAAGCCACACTGAAATCGTGGTTAATAAAGGCGTGGGTAAGTATGGCGAAGGTCAGCGCAAGAAACAGCAACTGCAAGCGCGCGGCAGGGACGGCTACGGCCACCCACCCCGGTCTGTTCAAACCGGCACCGGCCAGCGGCAGGATAGTTT
>JBPCXW010000024.1:0-3815 GCA_051008185.1 Gammaproteobacteria bacterium | reverse complement strand
TGATAACAGTTCACCGGAAGTAACCTCGGCGGAGGTACCCGTCATAGAACAAACAGTGTTGATCGTGGAAGATGAAGATGTGTTCGCAAAGGCCGTGCAAAAGCATTTGCAACGCGCCGGTTTCCATGCGGAGGTTGCGGCTGATCTGGCCGCGGCGCGCGACAGTCTGAAACAGGCTACGCCGGATTTGTTGTTGCTGGATATGCGCCTGCCCGATGGCTCCGGTCTGGATCTGTTGTCCGCGATACGCGGCGAGTTGCAACTTGCCGTGCCGGTGTTGGTAATCTCCGCCTATGGTGAGATTGAGGATGCCGTCTCCGCGATGAAACTGGGGGCGTCCGATTATCTGAAAAAACCGGTGGACCTTGACGAACTGATGCTGAATGTGAACAAGGTGCTGGATCAGGATCGTGTATCACACAAGTTGGCACTATCAACCAAACGCGAAAAGAATGCTGCTGAAAGCGCGGAGTTTCTTGGTGATTCGGCGGCACTGGAAAACATCCGGCAGCAGCTTGAGCGGATCAGCCAGCTGACCCGCTCAAGCGAAACTATTCCGCCGACTATCCTGATGCTCGGCGAGACCGGCACCGGCAAGGATGTGCTTGCCAGGCTGTTGCATGCTAACAGTGCCAGACAGGACAAACCGTTTGTGCATGTGGATTGCGCCAGCCTGCCTAAAGACCTGATTGAGGCGGAATTGTTTGGGCACGCCAAAGGTGCCTTTACCAGTGCTCATGTCTCGCGCACCGGCTTGATAGAAGCGGCGGAGGATGGCGTATTGTTTATGGATGAGATCGGTGAATTACCGATGGATTTGCAGGCCAAATTGCTGGCGGTGCTGGAACGCAGGACGCTACGGAAGGTTGGTACTACACAGGAGCGACCGGTTGCCGCCTGGATCATCGCCGCGACCAATCGCGACATTGAGGCGCTGGCCGCGCAGGGGAAGTTTCGTTCCGATCTGTATTACCGGTTGAATGTACTCAGCATCAATATGCCCCCCTTGCGGGAACGCAGTGACGACATTCATCTGCTGGCCGATCACTTTTGCCGACTGAACGCGCAACGCTACGGCATAGACAACATTGCGATCTCACCGGCGGCAAGACAGGCGATGTCCGGCTATCCCTGGCCGGGCAATGTGCGTGAGTTGAAACACACCATAGAGCGTGCTGTGCTGATCTGCGGTGCCGGGGCGATACAGCCGCAACACCTGTCCCTGCCGCACGGGGCGGGGGCAGGGGAAGTGGATAAGCTTGTGGATAACCCGGTTCATAACAGCGGGGATAACCCTGTGCATAACCCGGTGAATAACCCGGTAAATACGGGGGAAAACCTGACTCTGGACTCTGCCGAGGCCGGCTTGATCCAGCAGGCACTGGCCCGCACCAATGGCAATGTATCAAAAGCAGCCAGAGAACTAGGCATCACTCGGATGGCCTTGCGCTACCGGATCAAGAAACACAATCTGGACAGTGGGGAATAAACTGCCGGGGTTTAGCATTGATCCCCCCACCAAAGCAGGCTTCGCCTCCTTTGGCTCCCCCTCAAGGGGGGAGCTATTCGTGCTAATAGTGAGGGTCGCTGTTACTGCTCCCCCCTTGAGGGGGAGCCAGAGGCACAAGGGCGTAAGCCCGTAGTGGCTCAGGTGGGGGGACTTGCTAATTGGTCTCAGATGTATGGGTCAGCACAGAACTCAGTGCAACTTCATCCGTGGTTTGGTTTTGTGGGTCATCAAATTAGCGACCGTCAGCAGACTTACACGGGTGACACCAAACAAAGCCAGTTGGTGCATCTTGTACAGCGACAAATAAACCAGACGGGCAAATAAACCTTCAATGAATATCTGCCCGGCCCAAAGTTTGGCGACATTCCCCATCAAACTGCCGACAGTAGAATAGCGGCTCATATTGATCAGGGAGCCGTAGTCCAGATAACGGTAACGCGGCACCGGCTTGCCTCGCAGGATGTTGGTCATTGATTTCACCAGCAACGATGCCTGTTGATGCGCCGCCTGCGCCCGTGGCGGGACGTTAGCCGCAGGCTCAACAGGATTGCCGGCGGCATCCGTCATCGGGCAGGCGGCACAGTCGCCGAAGGCGAAGATGGCGGGGTCGTTAGTCGTCTGCAAGGTAGGATGCACCAGCAGTTGATTGATGCGGTTTGTCTCCAGCCCTTCTATCTGGCTGAGAAAAGTCGGCGCCTTGATACCCGCCGCCCATACCTTGATCTCCGCCGCGATATGTTTGCCGCTTGCCGTGACAAAGCCATCGGCCGTGGCCTGATTGATGCGCTCACCGGTGAGCAGTTCTATCCCTATCTCCCGCATATTGTCGCTGATCTGTTGCGACAGTTGCGGCGGCAGGCCGGGCAGGATGCGGTCGGAGGCATCAATAATCGTTATCTTGAGTTGCTCAGTGCTGACCCTGTCCAGCCCGTATTTAATCAAATCCCGTGTAGAGCCGTACAACTCCGCCGCCAACTCAACGCCGGTCGCACCGCCACCGGCAATGGCGATATGCAACTGTCCGGGGCGCACCGCATCTGCCTGGGTATCGGCCGTGAAGTAACTACGCAACAAATGTTGATGAAAACGATCCGCCTGTTCAACTCTATCAACAAAATGACAATGCTCTTTAACACCGTCAATAGAAAAATGATTGGACACGCTGCCGACCGCCATGATCAAGGTGTCATACTCAAAATGTCGGCGCGGGATGTATTCATTGCCCGCACTATCCAGTGCCGGCTCAGTACTGACTATCTTGTTGCCCCTATCAACCTGATCAACCCGGCCCAGCCTGAAAGTGAAATGGTTCCAGTAGGCCTGGGCGAGATAGCTCAGCTTGTCATCGTGTGAGTTCAGCGTCCCGGCGGCGACCTCGTGTAACAGCGGCTTCCATAAATGCGTCGGCGTGGCATCAATCAGGGTAATCCAGGCGCGTTTGTGTTTGCCGAACTTGCGCCCCAGCCGGGTGGCGAGTTCCAGCCCGCCGGCACCGCCGCCGACAATGACGATGTGGTGCAAACCGGCTGTGGCTTTATTTTTTTCGGGGGATGGCATGGGCTGCATTGTATAAGGTTCGGCGTGGCAATAGCAAACGGGTTATAATGACAGTTACATTACAACCATACTTGACAGGAGAAAGCTAATGGATAAACAAACACAACTTGAACTTGAGGCCGCGACTTTTCGGCATCTGCTGTCCTATTTGCGGGAGCATACTGAGGTACAAAATATAGACCTGATGAATCTGGCCGGGTTTTGTCGTAACTGCTTGTCAAAATGGTACAAGGCGGCGGCGGAGAAGAAAGGGGTTGAGATAGAATACGAGGCCGCGAGGGAGATGGTTTATGGTATGCCTTACAGTGAATGGAAGGCAAAATATAAAAAAGACGCCTCGCCGGAGCAACTTGCGGCTTATGCCAAACGTAAAGGAGGCTGATGTATGTGTTGAAGTGGTGCCGGATGAGGGACTCGAACTCTCGACCTTCCGCTTACAAGGCGGGTGCTCTACCAACTGAGCTAATCCGGCAGGACCGTGGGCGATGGTGTTGCGGAGGCTAATCTATATGGGGGTGAATTACAATCCCCCCACCGGAGCCACTGCGGGCTTACGCCCTTGTGCCACCGGCTCCCCCTCAAGGGGGGAGCTATTCGGGGTGGTAGGCGGAGGCGGTGTGTGTGGCGTGAAAAGACAAAGCAGGCGTTGTTTGCCTGCTTTGCCATTGTTACTGCTCCCCCCTTGAGGGGGAGCCAAAGGAGGCGAAGCCTGCTTTGGTGGGGGGATCTATTCGTGCCAAGCCACACT
>JBPCXW010000023.1:0-8826 GCA_051008185.1 Gammaproteobacteria bacterium | reverse complement strand
CGAGGGCGTAGCCCGTAGTGGCTCCGGTGGGGGGACTTGCGTAGTTGAATTGGTTACAGGAATAGAATGACAACGAATATGAACAAACAAGACAAATGTTGGGTAGTCAAGGTAGGCAGTGCCCTGCTGACACGGGACGGTGCCGGGTTGCGTACGGATCTAATCGCCGCCTGGGTTGATCAGATTATGCAACTGAGCGGACAAGGTTATCAGTTTGTCATCGTATCCTCCGGTGCGGTGGCGGAAGGGCTTGCCCGCCTGGGGCAACGACAACGGCCTTACACCGTGTATGAGTTACAGGCCGTCGCCGCAGTCGGGCAGATGGGGCTGGTTCAGGCCTGGGAGTCCTGTTTCCAGCAACACAAGGTGCATACCGCACAGATCCTGCTGACGCATGATGACATCAGCAACCGCCAGCGTTACCTGAACGCCCGCTCAACCTTACGCACCTTGTTGGGGCTGGGGGTGATCCCGGTGGTAAATGAGAATGACAGTGTCGCGACGGACGAGATCCGTCTGGGGGATAACGACATGCTGGCGGGGCTGGTTTGTAATCTGGTGGAGGCGGAGCGCTTGGTAATCCTGACCGATCAACAGGGGCTGTTTGACAAACATCCGGGAGAAAATGAGCAATGTCAGTTGATTGAGCAGGGGCAGGCCGGTGACAAGTCGCTGGAACAATACGCCGGTGCCGGTGGTGCGCTGGGGCGTGGCGGGATGCTAACCAAGTTGCAGGCCGCCGGTGTCGCCGCGCAATCCGGCACCGAGACGGTCATTACCAAAGGCACGGACAAGGATGTGTTGCTACAACTGGCGGACGGCAAGCAACAGGGGACTTATCTGGCGGCCTCGGACACGCCGTTGCTGGCGCGCAAGCAATGGCTGGCCGGTCAGCATCGGGTGCAGGGGCAGGTCAGTGTTGATGCCGGGGCGGAGCGGGTGTTACGGGAGCAGGGCAAGAGCCTGCTGGCGGTCGGGGTGACGGCGGTGCAGGGTGAGTTTCAACGGGGTGAGGTGGTGAGTTGTGTGAATGCCGACGGGGTGGAGATTGCGCGGGGTTTGATCAATTACAGTGCCGCGGAGACGGCGAAGATTATGGGCAAGGCTAGTGGTGATATTCAGTCACTGTTGGGTTATGTGAATGAGCCTGAGTTGATGCACCGGGATAATATGTTGATCCGCGGGTGAGGTGTTTGCTGTCAGCTTGGGGTTACAGTGCCCGGATGCGGGCGTTCAAACGGCTTTTGTGACGGGCGGCCTTGTTCTTGTGGGCCAGGCCCTTGCCGGCCAGTTTATCAACCAGTGGCATGGCGGTTTTGTAGGCCGCCTCGGCGGCTTTTTTGTCGCCGCTGTCTATGGCTTTGGTTACCTGCTTGATGCCGGAGCGCAGTGTTGAGCGGTCGCTCATATTCTGCCGACGGCGTTTTTCCGACTGTCTGGCTCGTTTCTTTGCGGAGGCGATATTGGCCAAGGTGTGACTCCTTACTGATTTGGGTTGTTGAAAGGGGGCACTATGCCGGGTTGTCGGCGGTTTGTCAATCAGGTCCCCCCACCGGCACGGATTGCTCCCCCCTTGAGGGGGAGCCAAAGGAGGCGTTAGCCTGCTTTGGTGGGGGGACTTGGCTTCGGGAAACTATGGCCCCCCACCTGAGCCACTGCGGGCTTGCGCCCTTGTGCCTCTGGCTCCCCCTCAAGGGGGGAGCTATTCGTGTTATGCTTTGTTGCTTATGTTTTCTGGATTGTTGAAATCTACTTTAGTAGTAGGGGTGATGACCACCTTGTCGCGGATATTCGGCTTGATCCGGGATGTGGTTATGGCCGCGTTTTTTAGTGCCGGGGGCGGGCTGGATACCTTTATTGTTGCCTTTCGTATCCCCAATTTTCTGCGCCGTATCTTTGCCGAAGGCGGTTTCTCTCAGGCCTTTGTGCCGGTGTTGTCGGAATACCGGCAGCAACGGGAAGGGGCCGAGGTGCAAGCGCTGCTGGATCAGACGGCGGCGGTATTGGGGCTGGCCCTGTTGCTGACCACGGCGATCGGGGTGCTGGCCGCGCCGTGGTTGATCTATGTGTTCGCACCGGGCTTCATCAACGAGCCGGACAAGCAACTGCTGGCCGGTGATATGTTGCGTATCACCTTTCCGTATCTCTTGTTCATTTCCCTGACGGCACTGGCCGGTGGAGTATTGAATACATACGGTCGCTTTGCCGTGCCGGCATTCACGCCGGTGTTGTTGAACCTGTCGCTGATCGGTTGTGCCCTGTGGCTGGCACCGTACTTTCCCGAGTCGCACAAGGTGATGGCACTGGCCTGGGGAGTGTTGCTTGCCGGTATAGTGCAACTGTTGTTTCAATTCCCTTTCCTGCTTCGTATCGGCCGATTGCCGCGCCCGGGTTTCAAGCGTGATCCGGAAGGAGTCAGGCGTATCCTGACATTAATGATCCCGGCCCTGTTTGCAGCCTCTGTTACCCAGATCAATCTGCTGGTGGATACCATCATCGCCTCTTTCCTGCCGAGCGGCAGTATCTCCTGGTTGTATTTTTCTGATCGTCTGGTGGAGTTTCCATTGGGGGTGTTCGGCATTGCGCTGGCGACCGTGATACTGCCGCATCTTGCCGACAAACATAGCGGCGCCGACAGCGCGGCCTTTAGCAAGACGCTGGACTGGGCCTTGCGCTGGGTGTTGCTGATCGCGGTGCCGGCCGGGCTGGGCTTGATCCTGCTGGCGGTGCCGGCCATCTCTACATTGTTTCAATACAATGAGTTCAGTGTTTTTTATCTGCAGATGTCCAGTTACAGCCTGATGGCGTACGCATTGGGTCTGCCCGGTTTTATTTTGATCAAGGTATTGGCCGCAGGATTTTTTGCGCGGCAGGATACCGCCACGCCGGTGCGGGCCGCCGCGATTGCGATGGTGTGCAATATCATCCTGAACCTGCTGCTGGTGATACCGCTTGATCATGCGGGGCTGGCACTGGCGACCTCGCTGGCCGCGTATATCAATGCCGGTATCTTGTATGTCAAGTTGCGGCGGCAGGGGCATTACCAACATACGCCCGATTGGGGTCTGCATCTGGGGCGCGTCGCTCTGGCGGCGTTATTGATGGGTTTGCCGCTGTATCTGCTGGTGCCGGGGCTGGCGCACTGGTCGGCATTGTTGTTTGCCGACCGTCTGTTGCAACTGCTGTGGTGGATTGCCGTCGGTGCCGGTGTGTATCTGGGTGTGATCTGGTTGGCCGGTCACCGCGGTTTGAAATCGGCACCGGAGGCGTGATGGAATTAATTCGTCACATAGATAGCAGCACCCGTTCTAAAAAAGGTTGTGTGCTGACCATCGGTAATTTTGATGGCCTGCATCTGGGGCATCAGGCCATTTACCGGCAGGTGCGCGCCATCGCCGCCGAGCGCGGGCTGGAGGCGGTGATTATGACCTTTGAGCCGCACAGTATTGAGTATTTCTCGCCGGACAGTATCCCGTATCGCATCAACAGTATCCGGGAGAAGATATTGTTGTTCAGTGAGTTGCAGATTGAGCGGCTGGTTTGTCTGCGCTTCAACAACAAGTTTGCCGCCCTGACAGCGGAGGATTTTATTCGGCGGATATTGCTGGACGGCCTGAATGTCAAGGCGGTAGTGGTCGGGGATGATTTCCGTTTCGGCAAAAATCGGGCCGGGGATTTTGGCACCTTGCAGGATATGGGCAAGGAACTTGGTTTTGATGTGTTTGCAACCGAGACCTATTCCATTGATAATGAACGCGTCAGCAGTAGCCGTATTCGTGATGCGCTGAAACAGGGCAGGCTGGACCTGGCGGAAAAACTGTTGGGCCGCCCCTATTTTCTTACCGGACGGGTTATGCACGGTGACAAGCGCGGGCGTGAGCTGGGGTTTCCAACCGCCAATATCTCCATGCGGCATCACAAGCCGCCGTTGCCGGGTATCTTTGCGGTGCGGGTGCGGGGGCTGTCAGAGCAGGCTCAACCGGCCATTGCCTATCTGGGGACGCGGCCTACTTTTAGCGGTGTTCGTCTGTTTCTTGAGGTGTATATCTTTGCTGATCCGGGCGACATTTACGGGCGTCGTATCAAGGTGGAGTTTGTGCAGCACATCCGGTTTGACAAGGCCTTCCCTACGGTTGAGGAACTGGTGCATCAGATGCACATAGATGTCATTCAGGCGAAAGAGATATTGGCGCAACAATCAGTGGAATAAACAAAGTGGATTATAAAGACACACTCAATCTGCCGCAGACGGCGTTTCCGATGCGGGCGAATCTGGTCAATCGCGAGCCGGCGATGTTGCAGCGTTGGCAGGAGATGGATCTGTATCAACGCATCCGCGAGGCGCGTGCCGGGCGGGATAAATATGTGTTGCACGACGGGCCGCCTTATGCCAACGGCGATATTCATATCGGCCATGCGGTGAACAAGATCCTGAAGGACATCATTGTCAAATCGCAGAGTTTGAACGGGTATGACTGCCCGTATATCCCCGGTTGGGATTGTCACGGTTTGCCGATTGAGTTGCAGGTGGAGAAAAAATCCGGCAAGCCCGGTGGCAAGCTGGATGCCCGTGCCTTTCGTAATGCCTGTCGTGACTATGCCCGCAAGCAGATTGATAAACAGCGCGAGGACTTTCAGCGTCTGGGCGTGTTCGGTGATTGGGCGAATCCTTATCTGACGATGGATTTCCGGGCCGAGGCCGATACGGTGCGGGCCCTGGGGCGGATGATTGATGCCGGTCATTTGATCAAGGGGCACAAGCCTGTTTATTGGTGTATGGATTGCACCTCGGCACTGGCCGAGGCCGAGGTGGAATACACCGACAAGTCATCGCCTGCCGTTGATGTCAGTTTCAGTGCGACGGATAGCGCGGATGTGTTGCAACGCTTCGGCTGTGACGCGGCGGCGGACACTGTGCCGGCCTTTGTTATCTGGACGACGACCCCCTGGACCCTGCCCGCCAACCGGGCGGTGGCCTTGCATCCGGAGTATGACTATAGCCTGATTGAGGCTGAGCACGGCGGCGTGAAGCGCCGGTTGATCGTGGCGACGCAATTGCTCGCGGCGGTGCTGGAACGTTACGGGATCAAAGACCACCGGGTGTTGGGCGCGCAGACCGGTAGCCAACTGGAAGGCATCGTGTTGCAACATCCGTTTTATGACAGACAGGTGCCGGTGGTGCTGGGGCGGCATGTGACACTGGATGCCGGTACCGGCGCCGTGCATACCGCGCCCGGTCATGGGGTGGATGATTATCAACTGGGTTTGCACTATCAACTGGGTGTGGATAATCCGGTCGGCGATAACGGTTGTTTTCGCGAGGGCACCGAATACCTTGCCGGGGAACATGTGTTTGCGGCGAACAAGCGTGTCAGCGAGTTGCTGACCGAGCGCGGTTGCCTGCTGGCGGAGACGACGATTACACACAGTTATCCGCATTGCTGGCGGCACAAGTCGCCGGTGATCTTTCGGGCCACGCCGCAGTGGTTTTTCAGTATGGATGAGCAGGCCCTGCGGCAACAGGCACTGGCGGCGATTGATCAGGTGCAATGGACGCCGGACTGGGGGCGGGAGCGCATCCGCGGCATGGTGGCGGAGCGTAATGACTGGTGTATCTCCCGGCAACGGATCTGGGGGGTGCCGATTGCGGTGTTCATGCACAAGCAGAGTGGTGAGTTGCATCCGCAGACCGGGCGTTTGATGCAGGCGGTGGCGGAGAAGATTGAACAGGGTGGGATTGATGCCTGGTTTGATCTGGACCCGGCGGAGTTGCTGGGGGCGGAGGCGGAGCAGTATGAAAAGTCGCGGGATGTGCTGGATGTCTGGTTTGATTCCGGTGTTACCCATAGCTCGGTGCTGGAGCGGCGGGCGGGGTTGCATTATCCGGCGGAGTTGTATCTGGAAGGGTCGGATCAGCATCGCGGCTGGTTTCAGTCATCGTTGCTGACCTCGGTCGGTATTCACGGGCAGGCGCCGTATCGGGCGGTGCTGACCCACGGCTTTACGGTGGATGCGAAAGGGCACAAGATGTCCAAGTCACGCGGTAATGTGGTGTCGCCGCAAAAGGTGATGAAAAGTCAGGGTGCGGACATCTTGCGGCTGTGGGTGGCGGCGACGGACTACCGTAGCGAGATGAATGTGTCCGGGGAGATACTGGACCGAACGGCCGAGGCCTATCGGCGTATTCGCAATACCGCCCGCTATTTGCTGGCTAACCTGAATGACTTTGATCCGGCGCGGGATTGTGTGGCGGCCGGGGAGATGCTGGATATGGATCGGTGGGTGTTGCAGCAGACCGTGCAGTTACAGCAGGAGATCATTCGGGCTTATGATGATTTTCAGTTTCATTTGATCTATCAGAAGTTGCATCAGTTTTGTGTGGTTACTTTGGGTGGCTTGTTTCTTGACATCATCAAGGATCGAATTTATACGCTACAAAAAGACAGTCCGGCACGCCGCTCGGCGCAGACCTGTATGTATCATATCGCCGAGGCACTCAGCCGTTGGCTGGCGCCGGTATTGAGCTTTACCGCCGAGGAGTTGTGGCAGCTGATGCCGGGGAAGCGTGGGGATTCGGTGTTTCTGGAAGAGTGGTACACGGCGTTCCCCGAGTTGGATGCAAGCGGCTCGCAAGACTGGGCGGCGATGATCAAGGTGCGCGAACAAATTAGCCGTGAACTGGAACGGCTACGCGAGGGCGGTGCCATCGGCTCGTCTCTGGATGCCGAGGTCAGCCTGTATTGTGATCAGCAGTATGCCGCGCTGTTGCAGGCGATTGCGCCGGAGTTGCGGTTCTTTTTGATCACCTCGGAGGCCGTGATACGGCCGGCGGCGGAGGCCGATGCGGCGGCGGTGGAGACGCAACTGCCGGGTCTGGCGGTGGCGGTGCAGGCCTCTTCTTGTGACAAATGTGTGCGTTGCTGGCAGCGTCGGCAAGAGGTGGGGGGCGATGCGGAACATCCGGAGTTGTGTGAGCGTTGCATCAGCAATGTGGCCGGTGCGGGTGAGACGCGGGTCTGGTGCTAACGCGATGTTGCAGCAGACAAGATGGTTGTTGCTCTCCGCGCTGGTGGTCGCTGTTGATCAACTGAGCAAGTTTCTGGCCGTGCGGCAGTTGGACTTCGGCGAGCCTTATCACTTGCTACCCGGTTTCAATCTGACTTTGGTGCATAACACCGGCGCGGCCTTCAGTTTTTTGCAGGATGCAGGCGGCTGGCAGCGGTATTTTTTTATTGTGCTGGCCGTGATTGTGTCACTGGCAGTCATCGTCTGGTTGCTACGCCTGCCGCGACAACAACATTGGCCGGCCCTTGCCCTGGCACTGATCCTCGGCGGCGCCCTCGGCAACCTGTGGGATCGCCTGCAGTTGGGCTATGTGATTGACTTCCTTGATGTGTATTACGGCCGCTGGCACTGGCCGGTGTTCAATGTGGCGGATTCCGCGATTACGCTGGGGGCTGTTCTACTTATCATCAATGAGTTTAGGTCACGGCCTGAGCACGGATAGCTCCCCCCTTGAGGGGGAGCCAGAGGCACAAGGGCGCAAGCCCGTAGTGGCTCAGGTGGGGGGCCATTGCTTACCGAAGCCACCGAAACCAAGTCCCCCCACCAAAGCAGGCTGCGCCTCCTTTGGCTCCCCCTCAAGGGGGGAGCAATAAATTATTTACACTCAAAATGTGACATAAGTCACAAATTTTACTAATTAGTTAAGACAAACCCACACAACAAGGGGTATCGTGCAAGAGAAATCCAAAATGGAGAGCATGATGCTCAATCTACAGAATACAAACAATCCACACGATGCTTTTTGCAAGAAGTTATTTGAACACCCCGACCTCGCTCTGGCATTCATCCTCGATCACATCCCTAAACTGCGGGGCCAAACCATTGGCTTTCCTAAAGACATGCGTGGGGAATTTGTTGATAGCGAGACATTTAGCAACCTGCAATCTGATTGGGTATGGAAACTCAAACTGAAACCAAAACCCGGCCGCCCAAAATACATCTACATCATCCTGGAACACAAATCCAGCCCCGACTTGAAGGTGAGAATACAACTATCCAAATACAACACCGGCTTGCTGGAATACCTCGCCAACAAAAACCGCAACACGCCACAACATCCCCCGGAGATCATCCAGATAGTGCTTTATCACGGCAAGAGGCAGTGGAACCTGATTGAAGACTACAAGAGCAACTTAAATCTGGGCAAGAGAGTTCGCAGCACAACCGCCCCTCTCACCTACATCAACCTGAGTACCCTGCCCAGAGACAAACTGTCCAGCAACCCCTCCCTCCACGCCGCCTTCTACACGATGCTCTACACCACAGGCGTATTGGGGAAACGGAACAAGGCCCAATCAATGGAAAAAATCATAAAAATAACCCCGGAAGGCTCTTCCATTGCGGATCTATTGCTGGTATATCTAACAGCCATAGATAAAAGCCTTATTGGTATAATAAAGGCCGCAATCAAGAAAATGAAATCAACAGAAGAAGGAGATAGAATCATGACCAATCTAGTAGATCAGTGGTTAGCCGAGGGCAGAGCAGAGGGCAGAGCCGAGGGCATAGCCGGATTGCTTACACAACAGTTACAACGCAAGTTCGGCCCGTTGTCGGAAGACATACGGCAACAGCTCACACAAGCTACCCCGGATGATCTTGAGGCGTGGGGCAACAAGATACTTGATGCTCCATCGCTGGAAGCGATCTTTGGGGATCAACCTCGGCATTAAGGAGATAAAAGCATGACTAATTTAGTAGATCAGTGGTTAGCCGAGGGCAGAGCAGAGGGCATAGCCGAAGGCATAGCCAAAGGCGAAG
>JBPCXW010000022.1:0-5761 GCA_051008185.1 Gammaproteobacteria bacterium | reverse complement strand
CTTGAGGGGGAGCCGGTGGCACAAGGGCGTAGCCCGTAGTGGCTCCGGTGGGGGGACATTGCTGATTGGTCTCATAAGTACTGATCCACTACACCGGTTCCTCATTTTCCAGACACTGATGTACAATGAATGAAAATCCAGTGTAACACCATGTCACAACTCAACAACAAAACAGCCGTGATTACCGGTGCCAGTAGCGGCATCGGGCGTGCCATTGCGGAGTGCTACGCCAAAGCGGGGGCGGCGGTGGTGATCAACTATCGCCGGTCGCAGGCCGAGGCCGAGCAGGTGGTGGCCGCCATTGAGGCGGCGGGCGGCAAGGCCTGGGCGGTGCAGGCGGATGTGTCGCAGCAACAGCAGGTGGATGCACTGTTGCAAGCGGCACTGGACAAGACCGGCCAACTGGATATTTGGGTGAATAACGCCGGTGCGGATATCCTGACCGGCACCGATGCCGACAAAACGGATGCGGAAAAATTGCAGGCACTGTTGCAAGTGGATCTGCAAGGCACCATCTTCTGCAGTTGGGCGGCGGTGGCATATATGCAAGAGCATGGCGGCGGCCACATTATCAACATGTCCTGGGATCAGGCCATGCAGGGTTATGCCGGTACCAATCCGCAGATGTTTGCCGCGGTCAAGGCCGGTGTCAGTGCGTTCAGCAAATCGCTGGCCCGGAGTGTTGCCCCGACGATACGGGTGAATGTGTTGGCCCCCGGCTGGATCCAGACCAAATTCGCCGATACGACCATGCCTCGGGACTATTATGAACAGCGGCTGCAAGAGATTCCGTTGCGACGCTTTGGTCGCCCCGGGGAGGTGGCCGCGGCGGCCCTGTTTCTGGCCTCCGGGCAGGCCGACTATCTGACCGGCACGGTGTTGAACATAGGCGGGGGCGCTGATCTGGGCTAGCCCTAAAAGCGGATAACAGAATGTACCTCGTAGTCGGCAAGTTTTTCCCTGCCGCCCAGATCATCCAGTTCGATCAAAAAGGCACAGCCGACAATTTGGCCGCCCAGTTTCTCAAGCAACTCACAACTGGCCTTGGCGGTACCGCCGGTGGCGATCAGATCATCCACCAGTAACACCCGGTCGTTGTCGTTGCAGGCGTCGGTATGTGCCTCAAGTTCGGCATCGCCGTATTCCAGCTGGTATGAAACCGAGGCAACATCGTAGGGTAGCTTGCCGGGTTTGCGTAGCGGGATGAAGGAGACATCAAGCAACTGCGCCGCAAGGCTACCGAAGATAAAGCCCCGCGCCTCCATGCCGCTGACGGCGGTAATGTTGTGCGCGCGAAAGGGCTCAATCATCGCCTCGGTTACCTCATGCACCGAGGCCGGCTGTTTCAGCAGCGGAGTAATATCCCTGAACTGTATCCCCGGTTTGGGGAAGTCCGGGATGGTGCGGATGAGTTTGAGTATATGTTCCATTACGGTTCTGCCGTAGTGCTATGACAGTTCCTGTGTGATCTGTTTTTTCAAGCTAACATAATCAGTCTTGCCGCCGCCCAATAGGGGTATTTCTTCCGCAAACATAATTTCCACGGGCAGATACAATTCGGTATGCCCGAGTGCCTTGATGGTTTCCTGCAATGCTTTTCTATCGGCATCGCGATGATTGGTGATCAGGATGATCTTTTCCCCCTTGCGTTCGTCCGGCAGGCTGATCGCGGCATGACTGGAATCAGGCCAGGTGCGGGCCGCCAGTTCTTCCACGATGACGAGCGGCACCATTTCACCGCCGATCTTCGCAAAACGTTTGGCCCGACCAACGATGGTAAGAAAACCCTTGTCGTCCATGCTGACGATATCGCCGGTGGCATACCAGCCGGGACCGCGGTCGGTGCTGGGCGGGATCAACTCGCCGGGGCGATCATGCAGCAAATATCCCAGCATCACATTGGGGCCGCTGAGCACCAACTCACCGCCCTCATCAATCCCGTCCACCGGTTGCAGGTAGCTCTGCATCCCCGGCAGTAAGCGGCCCACCGTGCCGTGCCGGTTCTCCATCGGGGTGTTGGCGGAAACAACCGGGCTGCATTCCGTGACGCCATAGCCTTGCAAGATACGGATGCCGAATTTGTCCATCCAGGCTTGCACCGTCTCCTGTTGCAGTTTTTCCGCGCCCGCAACCACATGCCGCAGCGTGCTGAAATCGTAGGGATGAGCGTGTTTGCCGTAACCGCGCAGGAAAGTGTTGGTGCTGAACAGGACGGTGGCGTTCAGGCTGTAAATATATTCAGGGATGATGCGGTAGTGCAGGGGGGTCGGGTACAAAAAGGTCCGGCTACCGCTCAGCAGTGGCATGATACAGCCCACGACCAGACCGAAGCAATGGAACAGGGGCAGGCAATTGAACAGGATGTCGTTGGGACGAAAATCCATATAGCAACGCGTCTGTGCGTAGTTGGTGAGGATATTACCGTGTGACAGCAGCACGCCCTTGGGTGCGCCTTCCGAACCTGAGGTGAAAAGCACGGTGGCCGGTTTGTCGGGTGACTGATCGGCGCGTTGTCGGCGATAGTGTGCGTACGGGTAATAGCTGCGTAGCAATCCGATCAGTTTGTCCAGCGGGCCGATATCGGCGGCAAGATCTTCCAGATAAACAATGTCAACTGAACGCTCCAGTTCGGTGATCACATCTTGCAGCTTGGCCTTGTCAATAAACGCTCTGGAACTGTAAACAGTCTTGAGCGAGGCCGTCTCGCAGGCCTGCCTCAATGCCTGAATACCGGCACTGTAATTCAGCATGGCAGGCACCCGGCCAAGACATTGCAGGGCCATATAGCTGACGGTGGTAGCCGCGACATTCGGCAGTAACAGGCCGACGATCTCCTCCGGCTGTGTGCGGCTGCGAAACACCCGTGCCAGGATGAATATGCGGGTGAGGAATTGCCCGTAGTTCAGGGGCTGCCGCTTGATATCCTCCATGATGATCTGTTTGCGACCATGATTTTTCATGCTGTCCAGCAGCGCGGTAAACACGGTATTGTCACGTTTATAAGCGGCAAACATCAGTTTATACATGATGAGCTGTATCTGGTCGGCGCTCTTGTCCCTTCTTTCCGCACCACGCACGTTTGCGGGGATGTCTATTTTTTCCGGTGGCAGGATCCTGATGCGGATCTTCGCAAAGCGCGGCCTCTGTCCGGCATCACGCATATAGGAAGCGTGGCTGTATTGCGTGCCTTCAATGCCGATGGGTAGTATGGTTGCATCGGCCTTGTCGGCGATCAGCCCCGGGCCATCATATATCTTCATCAGTGTGCCGGTAGTCGTGATCCGGCCTTCCGGGAAGATGATTGCCTTGTGGTCCTGTTTGATATATTTGATCATGGCCTTGACCGACAGTGGTTCGGTCGGATCCATCAAAAACAGATCGACAAAGCGCAGGAAAAATTTGTATGAGGGTTTTGCCGCCACCACGGGATTGATGGCATAGGTCGGTGTCTCCGGTAGCCAGGCATACAGCAACAGACCATCCAGCAAGGAATTGTGGTTCGCCACGATCAAGACCCTGTTACCTGCCTGATGGAAATGTTCCATACCTTCTACTTCAACCCGGTACAGCAGGCGAAGCAGGAGCCGTAGCAGTAGTTTGATCAGTTTAAGCATGGCGGCGACTTATGATGTATGCGGCAACCATGTTATGCCAGAGGTGGGATATCTGCAACCGTATATCCTGCCGGAACTCACCCCATCTCCTCCTGACCCGTTGTATCAGGTTTCTTTATTATCCCCGGTAACAGGTCGTATGATAAGTTTCTGCCCGGGCATCAGGCGACGGGTTGAACGGTGGGACAGGTTATTCCATTGGCGTAATTGTGCGACGCTGACACCATAATGCCGGCCGATATCCCACAAGGTATCACCCTTGCGTACCGTATGGCTATGCGTTGAAGCATCGTGCCCGGCCTTTGTTTTAACTGATGCCACTTGCTGCGGGGTTCCCTCCCCATCCAGCCACAGGGTAAGCTTTTGCCCCGGCCTTAGCAGACCGTTGATTCTGATCCCGTTCCAGTACGCCAGTTGTTTGATGCTGAAACCATAATCCTTGCCGATCTCCCACAAGCTATCACCCCACTTGACGGTATAGATATAACGCTTGCCGTCCCCGGTTCTTTTCAGGCCGCTAAAGCGGCGGTTGTCCCGGCTCAGGGTGTAATGTTGCGAGTCCTCACTGGCGACAGGCACCAGTAATGAGCTACCGACCTGGATCACGCTACCGTTGATATTATTGGTGTCTCTCAGATCAGTAACGGAAGTGCGGTAGCGGCTGGCGATTTCCCCCAGTGTCTCACCCCGTTTGACGGTATGAGGATGCCAGCTCAGTCTATCCCGTTTTGGTAGTGCGCTCACAGCAGTCATAAAATGATCTTTGTGCGCGACCGGCACCAGGATCCGGTGCAGACCGTCAGGGGCGGTTGCCCATGAGTTGTAACCCGGGTTCAGGGTATAAAACTCATCCATGTCCAGTTCGGCAAGCCGGGCCGCTATCGCCAGATCAATCTGCCCTTTCAGTTTGATCTCGGCAAAGTAGGGCGTGTTTTCAACAGGGTTCCAGTTGATCCCGTGCTGTTCGGAGTGTGCCAGCAGTTCGGCGACCGCCAGCAGGCTGGGGACATAACCGCGGGTTTCCCGCGGCAGTCTGAGTGAGAAAAAGTCGGTGTCCTTGCGCGCCGCCTTGCTGCGTCTGATCGCCCGCTCGACCTTCCGTTCCCCGGAGTTATAGGCGGCCAGCGCATGTAGCCAGTCACCATTGAAGCGTTTTTGTAATCTGTCAAGGTAGCGCAAGGCGGCATCGGTTGCGGCGACGATGTCGCGTCTGCCGTCATACCAGTGGTTTTGTTGCAGGCCATACAGTCGGCCAGTACTCGGGATGAATTGCCAGATACCGGCGGCATGGCTGCGTGAATAGGCAAACGGATAATAGGCACTCTCCACTATCGGCAACAGGGCCAGGTCCAGCGGCATGTCGCGCCTTTCCAGTTCCTCAACGATATAGTGCAGGTAAGGCGTGGCGCGTATGACCGTCCGGTCAATGTAATCCTGATTGCGTTTGTACCAGCGCAATCGGCTCTTCACGCTTTTCTGTGACAGATGCCGCTCAAGCTGTAATCCCTGTCTGATACGTTGCCATACATCAGGTATGGCCGGGGTTGTTGCGACGGGCTCGACCGGTATGGCCGCAAGGGTTGGCTCGCTATCGGTGGTCTCAATGCCGTCACCGGGCTCGGTGGCCTCAATGACCGGGACCATATCCTGAGATAGCATCTGCCGGGGCGGGCCGAGATTACAGGCCGCAAATAACAGGGCCACACCCAGTAGCGGGATGATGTTGATTTTGCGCATCGGCGAATGCTATGGGGATGAAACGGGCAGGTCAAGTGTTTTCATACAAAAAATCATTAGAATTCAGATAAAAGCCAACGAAAAATAAAGGAGATTCTGCATAATCCCGACGTTTCCTGCAAAAAAGCGCGTAAATCGGGCCTGATTCAGCCATCCGGCGGTTCAATCTGTTCCAATGAGGGGGGCTTGGAGTATGGCCCCCCACCAAAGCAGGCTTCGCCTCCTTTGGCTCCCCCTCAAGGGGGGAGCAATAACACCAAGAGGAAGCCCGGCACGAATTGCTCCCCCCTTGAGGGGGAGCCGGTGGCACAAGGGCGTAGCCCGTCGTGGCTCCGGTGGGGGGCCATTGCTGATTGGTCTCATAAGCACTAATCCGCCACAGTTCATGGCAACCGCCCTACAGTTACCAT
>JBPCXW010000021.1:0-4203 GCA_051008185.1 Gammaproteobacteria bacterium | reverse complement strand
GCACATCGCCATCATCATGGATGGCAACGGGCGCTGGGCATCACAAAAAGGGTTGCCGCGTTCCATCGGACACAAGGCCGGGGTTCAGGTGTTGCGCGATACCGTTGCGCATTGCGCGGCCCGCGGTGTGCAATCCCTGACTGCTTATGCCTTCAGTAGTGAAAACTGGCAACGTCCGGCCAAAGAGGTGAACTTTCTGTTGCAGTTATTTGTTACTGCTTTGGAAGAGCAGCTTGACAGTCTGAATAAAAACAATGTCCGGCTCGGGTTCATCGGTAATCTGCAGGCCTTTCCGGAACAACTGCAAGCGTCCATCGCCGCGGCGGAGGACAAGACCCGACATAATACCGGCCTGAGGCTGGTGGTGGCCGCCAACTACGGCGGGCGTTGGGAGATCAGTCGCATCTGTCAGGATATTGCGCGACAGGTGCAAGGTGGTGAGCTACAACCGGAGGCCGTTACGGAAGAGTTGATCAGTAGCCGTACCGGCAATATCGTCAAGGATGATCCGGACCTGTTTATCAGGACTGGCGGTGAGCGCAGGATTAGCAACTACCTGTTGTGGCAACTGGCGTACAGTGAGTTGTATTTCACCGATGTGTTCTGGCCTGACTTCAATGAGCAGGAACTGGAACGCGCCTTGCAATGGTATGTCGGTAGAGAGCGGCGTTTTGGTCGAGTGCAAGAGCAGGAGCCGGAGGCCGCACCATGATCGGGCAACGGATCATGACGGCGGTCTGCGCGGTTGTCTTTCTTGTATTGTTGATCCTCTACGGCAATGCACTCGCATTCACGATCGTAGCGGCATTGTTCGCCCTGCTGGCCGCCCGCGAGTGGGCACGCCTGACGGCCCTTGACACGGCCACGCAATGCGGCCTGTATCTGCTGGCCCTGTGCTTGCTGATGTTGGTCAGCTTCAGGGTGCCGACACTGGGGGCCGCGCTGGTCTATGCCGGGATACTCTGGTGGTGCGCCGCCGTGCTGGGTATTGTCTATGTTGAACACTGGCGTCGCCTGCTTGAGCGGCCACCGATCAAACTGGTGACGGGTCTGCTGATACTGAGCAGTGCCTGGTTCAGTCTGATCAGCCTGCGCGTCGACTATTCCCGCGACCTGTTATTGTTCTTGCTATGCCTGATCTGGACGGCGGACAGTAGCGCGTATTTTTGCGGCAAGCGTTGGGGACGCACCCGACTCGCCGCACAGATCAGCCCCGGCAAGACCTGGGAAGGAGTCTACGGCGCGCTGCTTGCCGGGCTGGTATGGACACTACTCTACAGCTACTGGCTACACCTGCCGGGCACACTGCCACCATCGTTCCTGCTGTTGCTCGCCGCACTGACGATCGGCATCTCCATCGTTGGCGATCTGACTATCAGCGTGGTCAAGCGCAATGCCGGTGTCAAAGACAGCGGCAACCTGTTCCCCGGTCACGGCGGCGCACTAGATAGATTGGACAGCCTGCTCGCCGCCGCCCCGCTGTTCCTCGGCGGGCTGTGGTTGCAGGAGTGCTGGACATGATCGGCGTCACCATCCTCGGTTCAACCGGCAGTGTCGGGCTGAGCACGCTGGATGTGCTGTCCCGACACCGTGACCAGTTCCGCCTGATCGCCCTGACGGCCAACAACAATGTGGATGGCCTGTATCAGCAATGCCTCAAATGGCAACCGCAACAGGCGGTCATGGCCGATGAGGCTAGTGCGGAACAACTGCGGCAACGTCTAACCGCCGCCTCCGCCAAGATTGAGGTACTGGCCGGTCAGTCCGGCCTGCAACAGGTCGCCGGTTCCGATGAGACAGACTATGTAATGGCCGCCATCGTCGGCGCAGCAGGTCTGCTACCCACCCTGACCGCCGCCCGCGCCGGCAAGCGGGTGTTGCTGGCGAACAAGGAGGCACTGGTCATGTCCGGCAAGTTGTTCATGGACACGGTGCGGGACAACGCCGCCGAGTTGTTACCGATTGACAGCGAACACAACGCCGTCTTCCAGTGTATGCCGCCGGGTTTCAACGGCGACCTTGAGCAGGGCGGCATCAGACGCATCGTCTTGACCGCCTCGGGCGGCCCGTTCAGAAACCGCAACCTTGCGGAGCTGGCCACCGTGACACCGGAGCAGGCCTGCGCCCATCCAAACTGGGATATGGGCCGGAAAATATCAGTAGATTCAGCCACGATGATGAACAAGGGGCTGGAGTTGATAGAGGCCTGCTGGTTATTTGACACCACGCCATCCCGTGTTGAAGTCGTCATTCATCCGCAAAGCATCGTGCATTCTCTGGTAGAATACGCCGATGGATCAGTATTGGCACAACTTGGTAACCCTGACATGCGAACACCGATAGCCCACGCGCTGGCTTGGCCGCAACGGATCGATTCAGGAGTGGCCGGGCTTGATCTGTGCCAGACAGGCAAGCTGGAGTTTGAACAACCCGACCTTGAGCGTTTCCCCAGCCTGAAACTGGCGCGGCAGGCGATGCAGGCAGGCGGCACCGCCACCGCGATACTCAATGCAGCCAACGAGGTCGCGGTACAACACTTTCTCGCCGGTCAGATCCGCTTCACTGCTATTGCCTCGCTGGTGGAGCAGACCCTGCAACAAGTGCAGGGCGGTGATGCCGACAGTCTGGATGCGATCCTGTCAGCGGACAAGGCGGCGCGGGACTCCACGCTAGGTTTGATTCGGAGTAACGCATGATAGATGTCCTGCTAAGTATCCTGGCGTTCATCTTCGCCCTCGGCCTGCTGATTACCTTCCATGAATTCGGCCACTACTGGGTGGCACGCAAGTGTGATGTGAAAATCCTGCGCTTCTCCGTCGGCTTCGGCAAGCCGCTCTGGCGACGGGCGGTGGGCGCCGATAACACCGAGTTTGTGATCGCCACCCTGCCGCTGGGCGGTTATGTGAAGATGCTGGATGAAAGGGAAGGACAGGTGCCTGAGGCGGAACTACCGCGCGCCTTTAACAACAAACCCTTACCACAGCGGTTTGCGATTGTGCTTGCCGGGCCGCTATTCAATTTTATCTTCGCCGTGTTTGCCTATTGGCTGTTGTTCATGCTCGGCGTCACCGGGCTGAAGCCGGTGATCGGCGAGATCACGCCGGACTCGCCCGCGGCGGTGGCGGGTCTGCGGCAGGGCGATGAGATCATTGCGGTGGATGGCGTCAGTACCCGCACCTGGAACAGCGTCTTCAACCGGCTGATCGGCAGGGCGGTGGCCGGGCAGGTGGTGCAGTTTGAGTTGCAGGGCACGGCGGCCGCTAGCAGAACCGTGACGCTGGATCTGGGTCAAATAGGTGTGGATGAGATGGCCGCCGCCGGGGGAGGGATGCTGGGCAGGCTGGGATTGGCACCGCTACGCCCGCCGGCACCGGCGATAGTCGGTGAGGTGTTGTCCGATCACCCCGCCGCCGCCGCAGGATTACAGCCGGGCGATGAGATCCTGGCATTGAACGACGGCAGGATTGACGACTGGGCGGAGTTCGTCGCGGCAATACAGGCCGCCGCCGGGCAGTCGCTGGAACTGACCATCAGACGCGGCGAGGCCGAACTGGACCTTGACATCGTGCCCGCCGGGCAGCAGCAAGCAGATGGCTCGGTCAAGGGGTTTGCCGGTGTCAGGCAGAGCGAGTTTCAGCCGGACCCGGCGTTTCTTGCCACGGAGTCATACACGCTGTTCCCGGCCTTGCAAAAAAGTCTGGTCAGGACGGCGGAGATGTCGGTGCTGACACTGCGGGTGCTGGGGCAGATGATCACCGGCCGGGCCTCGGTGAAAAACATCAGCGGCCCGATTGGTATCGCCCAGTATGCGGGCCAGACCGCCCAACTGGGGTTTGTTGCATTCCTCGGGTTTCTGGCCATAATCAGCATCAGCCTCGGCGTGCTGAACCTGCTGCCGGTGCCGTTGCTGGACGGCGGGCACCTGTGCTATTACCTGGTAGAGGCGATAAAAGGCAGCCCGGTATCGGACGGGGTGCAGGCACTGGGACAGCGGCTGGGGCTGCTGGCATTGCTGGGCTTGATGAGTCTGGCGATTTATAATGACATTCTGCGCCTGCTGGAATAGACTGAATCGCGGTTGGGCAGTGGTCCCCCCACGCATCAGGCTTCGCCTGCGGCTCGCCTTCTGCCGCTCCCCCTCAAGGGGGGAGCAGTAAACAATAGCCCCCCCCTTGAGGGGGAGCCGGTGGCACAAGGGCGTAG
>JBPCXW010000020.1:0-4450 GCA_051008185.1 Gammaproteobacteria bacterium | reverse complement strand
GTGGAACGGCGCGCAATCCAACAGCGGCGTGGGTGCCCTGGCGCGCAATGTGGGGGAGGTGATCGGTGTCTTCGGCGAAGTTGATACTACGGCGACACGCTGGCTTGGTTTTTATGATGCCGGTTATCCTTCGTCCATAGCCACTGACAATCTGAGGGCGATTGAGAAACACGTCAGCAAACTGCATTCGCCGTTGTGGCCGGATTTCTTTCCTGCGATAGACCGGAAGCAGGTCGCACAGGGCCGGGATCTGTTCCGGCAACATTGCAGCAACTGCCATCTGGATATTGATCGTACCGATCCCGAACGTCTGGTCAAGGTACGCATGAGCACGCTGAAGCACATACAGACCGACCCGTTGATGGCCGAAAACACGCTCAATCACCGGGGCAAGAGCGGTATCTTGCAAGGCAAGCTACGCTATTACTTTGCCGGCCCGGTTATCGGGGAAGAGGAGCCGAGTATTTTGATGCTGAACAACCTGATGGTCGGGGTGTTGAAGAACAACCCGTTGCAAGCCTTTCTGGCCAAACGCGATGCCCGTGCTCTCGGACATCCCGAACAGGTATATCCGCCCAAGTATGTTGATGGCGCGATCATTGAAAGCGGGCAGGAGGTGTCTGACCGCGCCTTGCTCGCCTACAAGGCCAGACCGTTGAATGGTGTCTGGAGCAGTGCCCCGTATTTGCATAACGGCTCGGTGCCGAATCTCTACGAGCTGCTGTTACCGGTGGCAAGGCGTAGCCAACAATTTTATATCGGCAGTTGGGACTATGATCCGGTCAAGGTCGGTTATCTGCAACAGGCGCAACCCGGGGCCTTTCTGTTTGATACCGGCGTGCCCGGCAACAGTAACAGCGGCCATGAATACGGTACCGCACTCAGCGAGGATCAGATCTGGGCACTCGTTGAATACCTGAAGACCTTGTAACAGTGTCACCGCATCTCAATCGCCTGTCATGCCCGCCCGGAAGAACTGCTATGCTGTGTCTGCTGCTGCTGTCTGTTGCCTGCACGGATGACACAGGCGATCTCAGCCGGGAGAACTTGCGTGAAGACGAGGCAGAGCAGGCACAGGCCAACCGGGAAAACTTTAGCCGATTGCTTGATGCCTATCGCACCACCTACACCGCCCGCGGTGCCCATGCCAAGACCCATGCCTGCCTGCGTGCCTATTTTGATATTGACAGTGACATAGCGGCGGACTGGCGGCACGGGGTATTCGCAACACCGGGGACGCGTTACCGCACATGGTTACGCTTTTCCAACGGCCATTTTGATCTGAAGGTCAGTCAAGATTACCGTGCCGATGCCCGTGGTCTGGCACTGAAACTGTTGCAAGTAACAGGCGAGCCGTTTGAGGTGGATGATGTGGATACACAAAGCCAGGATTTTTTGTTGATCAATACGCCGGTGTTCTTCGTCCGCACCCAGCAAGACTACAATCGGTTGGTGGCACAGCCGGATGATCCGCTGGCCGTGTTTTTCCCCGGTTTCAATCCCGCCAGTTGGCGTTTGCGGGAGTTGTTCAGCGTCTCCAAAACGATGACATCACCCCCCGCCAGTTTGCTGGACCCGGATTATTTCAGTATCACACCGTACAAGCTGGGCCCGCATAATGTGAAGTATGGCATCAAACCCTGCAAGGGCAGGGCGGCACAGGACGAGGCTCCGGACGAGGATAGCGATGCGGATTTTTTGCAGCAGCAACTGGCACAGGAACTTGCCGGGCAGGGTGCCTGTTTTCATTTCGCGGTACAACAACAGAAACCGGAACTGGGTATGCGTCTGGACGATACCATTCAGGTCTGGTCAGAGGATGATTCACCTTTTATCCCGATTGCGACGATCAACATACCCGCGCAAACTTTTTCGCAACCGGAGCAAGTCAGGTTTTGCGAAAACCTGTCGTTTGCCCCCTGGCATGCCTTGCCGGAACACCGGCCCATCGGCCCGCTGAACCGCCTGCGCCGCCATGCCTATGCCGCCTCGTCACAGCACCGGCATGCAAGCAATGCGACGGCGATACCGGCGGCACTGACATTCTGGTGCGCCGCCCCCGGCTTTTCATGCGAATAAAAACTCTGATAGAGCAGTGCGATGACGGGCTTTGATCACACCGCCTGGCTGGCCCATACGGCACAACGCCCCGGCGTCTATCGTATGCTGGACGCGGATGCCGCCGTGCTGTATGTCGGCAAGGCGAAAAATCTGCGTAAGCGTATCGCCAGTTATTTCAGCAAAAGCCATGCGCACCCCAAGACCCGTGCGCTGGTCAAACAGATCTGCGACATAGAGATCACCGTCACCCGCACCGAGGCCGAGGCCCTGTTGCTGGAGAGTAATCTGATCAAGCAACTGCGGCCGCGTTACAACGTGTTGCTACGGGATGACAAGAGTTATCCCTATCTGTATCTGTCGCTGGATGAAGCCTTTCCGCGCCTGAGTTTTTATCGCGGTGCCAAATCAGGCAAGGGGAGTTATTTCGGGCCGTTCCCCGGTGTCAAGTCGGCGCGGCATACATTGAATCTGGCACAAAAACTGTTTCGCATCAGGCAATGTGATAACACCTTTTTCAAAAACCGCACCCGGCCCTGTCTGCAATATCAAATCAAACGTTGCACCGCGCCCTGTGTTGACGCTATCAGTGAGGCGGATTATGCCGCCGATATAGAGCACTGTGTATTATTTCTGCAGGGGCGTAACGAAGAGGTGATTGAGGCCTTGACGCAGCCGATGCAACAGGCCTCGGACAAACAGCAGTATGAACGGGCGGCACTGTATCGGGATCAGATCCTGAGCCTGCGCAAGGTGCAGGAGAAACAATACATCAACACCGACAGCGGAGAGTTGGACATTGTCGCCTGCAAGGTGCAAGACAATCATGCCTGTGTGCAGGTATTTTATGTGCGCGGCGGGCAGAACCTCGGCAACAAGGTGTTCTTCCCGCGCCATGCCAGAGGTGCCACTGAAGAGGATGTGATCAATGCGTTCATCACCCAGTATTATCTGGGGGACAAACAGTATATGCAGATCCCGCCGCAGATCCTGCTCAGCCATGCCAGTGAAGATGCGGAGTTGTTGGCCGGGCTGCTAACAGAAAAGCAGCAGCGCAAGATACAAATCAGACATGTGCAACGCGGTGAAAAGCGGCAATGGATTAGCATGGCCCTGGAAAACGCCGCGCTGGCCCTCGGTGCGCGGCTTGCGTCACAGGAACGCTATGACACACGGCTGGATGAGCTGGGACAACTGCTGCAGATTGAAGAGCCGATTGAGCGCATAGAATGTTTTGACATCAGCCATATCGGCGGCGAGGCCACCGTGGCCTCCTGTGTGGTCTTTACCCGGCAGGGTGCGAACAGGCAGGCATACCGGCGTTTCAACATCAGCGATGTCACGCCGGGGGATGACTATGCGGCCATCGCCCAGGCCTTTGAACGCCGCTACACCCGTCTGCAACGGGAACAGGCCGTCTTGCCCGAGTTGGTGCTGATTGACGGCGGCAAGGGGCAGGTGAATACCATCATGGATGTATGCAATGAGTTGCAACTGCAGGGTATCAACATACTGGGCGTCGCCAAGGGGGAAGGGCGCAAGCCGGGTCTGGAAACCCTGATCCGCTCCGATGGCAGGCCGGTGCGGCTGGCCGCTGATTCCGGTGTGCTACATCTGATTCAGGAGATCAGGGACGAGGCGCATCGCTTCGCTATCGCCGGCCACAGACGGCAACGGGGTAAAAAGCGCAAGCAGTCCGTACTGGAAGAGATTGCCGGGGTAGGGAGCAAACGTCGACAGGAATTGCTACGTTTTTTCGGTGGTATTCAGGGTATCCAGCAGGCGGCGATGGAAGAACTTGCCAAAGTGCCCGGAATTGATAAGAATCTGGCAAAGAAAATCTATGATACATTTCACGACAACTAATTCATAACAACTCAGGGGCAATGCCTGAATGATAAACATACCCAACACCCTGACATTACTGCGTATCGTCCTGATCCCGATCTTTGCGCTGGTGTTTTACCTGCCGGTCGTCTGGCATTATCAGGTGGCCTGTCTGATCTTCACCATCGCCGCCCTGACTGATCTGCTTGATGGTTATCTTGCCCGGCGTCTGGGTCAAACCTCAAGACTCGGCGCCTTTCTGGACCCGGTGGCGGACAAGCTGATGGTGGCCGTGGTGTTGGTGTTCCTGGTGCAAGACAACCCCACTGTCCAGTTATCCCTGCTCGCCGCCGTCATTATCGGCCGCGAGATCGCCGTCTCCGCCCTGCGCGAGTGGATGGCTGAGCTCGGCGCCCGCGGCAGGGTCACCGTGTCACTGTTCGGCAAGGTCAAGACCAGCGTGCAGATGGTGGCACTGATATTGTTACTGTACCGGGAGCCGATTTACGGTCTCCCTGTTTATGACATTGGTATGGTGCTGCTATACATCGCCGCCGCCCTGACC
>JBPCXW010000019.1:0-5491 GCA_051008185.1 Gammaproteobacteria bacterium | reverse complement strand
ACAGAATACTCAAGGGTGTCATAGCAGGTGACGCTGGGTGTTATTTACCATGACTACAATTGATAACTTCCTTAAGGCTGTTGACAGATATATTGAAAAATATCGGCGCACAGATGTGCCTTCTCTGTCAATTGGACAGTTATATGATCTAAAGCCGGATGATGCTACCCACGGTCCTGGATGGCCAGATGAATGGCCCAACTCAGAACGTGCGGGAGTCTATGCGATTTTTGACGAGGATCGTCAGCTACTTTATGTCGGGAAGGCTTCAATGAGTAATTATTTATATGCCCGTCTAGGTGAACATTTTTACTCCGATGAAAATCGATCTTGTAGGATCAGGAAACAAAAATGGAAAGAGTGGAAATTCATTCCAAAGTATGTATTGACAGTAGGTGTGCCCGACACAATGAAATTCGAAGCTCCCGCTATTGAAGAGTACTTGATTTGGGAACTTAATCCAACTTACAATGGGCAGGGGAAGAGATGACGATGCACATAGAAAATTTAACAAACTTGGAGAATTATAATGAATGAATTCAATGAATTTATAGTCATCTTAATGATGCTGACTTTTCTTGTCGGGGTATTATTTATAGTGAAAAGAATCTATGATCAGGAAAAGAAAGATCGCGAGAAAGAAGAAGCCAAAAAGAAGTTGTACATCCCCTGATTTAAAAAATACAAGTAGCATCCGGAGGACTATCTCCGGTGGTGCTTGATCTGGAGTCAGCACTCACATGAGTATAGAAGCAAAGAAAGAATCACTAGGGTTTCAAACCGAAGTACAGCAATTACTGGATCTGATGATCCACTCCCTATACGGCAACAAGGAAATCTTCCTGCGAGAGTTGATTTCCAATGCCTCGGATGCGGCGGATAAGTTGCGGTTTGAGGGGTTGCAGGATGACGGTCTGTTTGAGGATGATCCTGATCTGCATATTCGGGTGGAGTATAACAAAGAGCAGAAGACTGTCAGTGTTATTGATAACGGTATCGGTATGTCCCGGCAAGAGGTGGTTGATAATCTGGGCACTATCGCCAAGTCCGGCACTCGGCAGTTTTTTGAGGCGCTTACTGGTGATGAGACCAAAGACTCACAGTTGATCGGCCAGTTTGGTGTTGGCTTTTATTCTTCGTTTATTGTCGCCGAGAAAGTGGAGGTGGTGACGCGCAAGGCGGGCTTGGGTAGAAACGATGGGGTGCGCTGGGTGTCTGACGGCAAGAGTGAATACAGCGTGGAGACGGTTGAGCGGCCCAAACGCGGTACCAAAGTAACCTTGTATCTGCGCGATGAAAACACTGAGTTTGCCGATGGCCTCAGGTTGCGCTCTATCATTCATAAGTATTCCGATCATATTTCCCTGCCGGTGTTGATGCCCAAAGAGGGCAAGGATGAGACCGGGTATGATACGGTCAATACGGCAACGGCCTTGTGGATACGCAATAAAAAAGACATTACCGACGAGGAATACAACGAGTTCTACAAACATGTGTCGCATGATTTTGAAGACCCGCTGGCGAGGATGCACAATCGTGTGGAGGGCAAGAATGAATACATCAGTTTGTTGTATATCCCGACCAGGGCACCTTTTGATTTGTGGGATCGGGACCGGCGTCACGGCATCAAGCTGTATGTGAAACGGATTTTTATTATGGATGATGCCGAGCAACTGATGCCGGCCTATCTGCGTTTCGTCAAAGGTGTTGTTGATTCGAATGATCTGCCCTTGAATATCTCCCGCGAGATCCTGCAACAGAATAAAACCATTGACACTATACGCGCCGGTTGCACCAAGAAGGTGCTGGATTTGCTGAAAAAGATGGCACAGAAGCAGCCCGAGCAATATCAGCAGTTCTGGCAGGCCTTCGGGCGGGTGCTGAAAGAAGGGGTGATTGATGCGGCGGATAAAAAACAGGATCTGGCCAAGTTGTTCCGGTTTCACTCCACAGCCGAGGACGCAGAGGAGCAGACGGTTTCTCTGGATCAGTATCAGGAGAGGATGCAGGAGGGACAAAAGGCCATTTATTATGTGACTGCGGAAAATTATGCCACCGCCAAAAACAGTCCGCATCTGGAAATCTTCCGCAAGAAAGGGATTGAGGTATTGCTACTGACTGATCCGATTGATGAATGGCTGACATCGCATTTGACAGAATACAACGAGCTGCCGTTGCAAGCGGTGAACAAGGGTGAGCTGGATCTGGGCGAAAAGGAAAGCGATGCGGCGGAGGAGGACAAGCAGGATACGGAAAAATTGTCTGCCCTGGGTGAGCGCATCAAGTCTGTATTGGGGGACAAGGTAAAAGAAGTCCGCATCACCCATCGTCTGACGGAATCCCCGGCCTGTCTGGTCGCGGATCAAGATGAAATGGGGCGGCATCTGGAGCAGATACTGAAGGCGGCGGGTCAGGCCGTGCCGGGTAGCAAACCGATACTGGAGATCAATCCGGATCACCCTCTGGTCAATCGCTTGCAGCAGGAAGAGGAACATTTTGCCGACTGGGCGCAGGTGTTGTTTGATCAGGCCTTGTTGAGCGAGGGCGGGCAGTTGGCCGACCCGGCGGGATTTGTGCATCGCCTGAACGGCCTGTTCCTGAAGTTGTCGGAAAAGTGATCGGGCGCGGGCCGGTCAGTTATTAGCGTGCAAGCCCCACCATCGGCCGCGACCGTTGAGCAACTGCTCAACTGGGCCGAGCAGCAACTCAGTACCGCCGCCGTTTGTTACGGGCATGGCACCGACAATCCCGCAGACGAGGCCTGTTATCTGGTGTTCGCTACTCTGGGCTTGCCTTTTGATGCGCCTGATACCGCCCTGCAACAGCAAGCAGCGGCGGCGCAACAGGCACTTGTCGTGCAGAGGGTGCGGCAACGCATTGAGCAACATATCCCCGTCGCCTATCTGGTGCAGCAGGCCTGGTTTGCCGGTTTGCCTTTTTATGTGAATGAGCATGTCCTGATCCCGCGCTCACCGATTGCGGAATTGATTGAGGAAAGATTTTCACCCTGGGTGCAAGCGGCGCGCGTTAGCCGTGTTCTGGATATAGGCACCGGCTGCGGTTGTATCGCCGTTGCCTGCGCCCTGGCGTTTGCGGATGCGCAGGTGGATGCGGTGGATGTCAGCGCGGCGGCGCTCAAGGTGGCGGCACACAATGTCAAACAGCATCGGCTTGAACAGCGAGTCAATCTGATCACCTCGGATGTTTTTTCCGCCCTGACGGGGCAGCGTTACGATATAATCGTCAGCAATCCGCCTTATGTCAGTGCCGATGAATACCAGGCCTTGCCGGCGGAATACCGGCATGAACCTGCCGCCGCACTGCTGGCCGGGGCCGGCGGGATGGATATAATACAGTTGATACTGGAGCGGGCGCATGAGTTCTTACATGATGACGGCATCTTGATTGTGGAGACCGGTTCTACTCAGGACACGGTGCAACGCGCCTATCCGCAACTGCCTTTTGTCTGGCTGGAGTTTGCCAGAGGCGGCGATGGGGTGTTCTTGCTAAACAAATCTGATCTGGACGGGCAACAAAATGAACGAGCGTAATCACGGGAAACTACCGCAGTTGCAATATGCCGCCGGCAATGGCTTGCTGGATCGGCGTGCGTTTTTGCTGTCCGGTATTTCTATTTTGAGTGCTACGGCACTGGAGAGTAGCGAGGCCGCTACGCCTGCCACTCGCGACCAGCCGCAATGGATGCAGGTGCCCGGCGCACCGTTCTCTGCCTATGGCCAGCCCTCTGCCCATGAAGATCAGGTGGCGCGCTTTGCCGCCCCCAACCGCCTGATGCGTAACAGCGGTGCCTCCTGGACGCCGTTGCATCTGCTACAAGGCACTATTACTCCCAACGGTCTGCATTATGAGCGGCATCACAACGGTGTGCCCGATATTGATCCGGCCAAACATGAGTTACTGTTGCATGGTCTGGTGAAAAGCCCGACTTTTTTCAGTATCAAAGATCTGTTGGCCTATCCGATGCAGTCCCGCATCTGTTTTATTGAGTGTGGCGGTAACAGTAATGCTGGTTGGAATGTGTCACCCTCGCGCGCCGAGGCGGGGTATTTTCATGGGCTGGTTTCTTGTAGTGAATGGACCGGTGTGCCGTTGAAGATCATTCTTGATGAAGTGGGCGTGGATCCGCAAGCGGAATGGTTGATCGCCGACGGGGCTGATGCGTTTGCGATGAACATCAGTGTCCCGATGCAGAAGGCCAGGGATGATGCGATGTTGGCGCTGTATCAAAACGGTGAGCGCTTGCGGCCGGAGAACGGTTATCCGTTGCGGCTGGTGTTGCCCGGTTGGGAGGGGGTGTTGAATGTGAAGTGGTTGCGCGCCCTGAAGGCGTCGGCCAAGCCGATTATGGCGCGTAACGAGACGGCGCGTTATACCGATCTGTTGCCGTCGGGCAAGGCGCGGATGTTCAGTTTTGTGATGCAGGCCAAGTCGTTGCTTACCTCGCCGTCGGCGGGGATGCGGTTGGCTTACGGGCCGGGTATTTATGAGCTTAGCGGGTTGGCCTGGAGTGGTAGCGGCAAGATCAAACGGGTGGATGTGTCCGTGGATGGCGGGAAGAGTTGGGCCGAAGCGGAATTGCAACAGCCGGTGTTGCCCAAGGCCTTTACCCGGTTTCGTATTCCCTGGCGCTGGAACGGCGCGGCGGCGGTGATCAAAAGTCGGGCGCTTGATGAGGGCGGTTATACGCAGCCGGAGCGGCAACAGTTGATAGCCGAGCAGGGGCGACATGCTTTTTATCACTACAATGCCATCGTCAGTTGGGCGGTGGATGCGAATGGTTCTATCAGTCATGTGTATGATGATGCGGCGACTGGCGATAATTTCGGTCTGGATTCTGACTGGGATTAGTTATCTCCACGCTACGGAGTTGCCGTCTCCCGGTTTGGGACGGCCTGCCGTTGCGGAGGAGATCACCGCGCAGGATTGGGGGGTGATGCCGGACGGCACCGGTTTGCCTGCCGGTGCCGGTTCTGTGCGGCAGGGCGAGGCGGTGTATGCGACACATTGCAGCAACTGTCACGGCGTAGGGGGATTGGGTGACAGTGCCGATCAGTTGGCGGGGGCGATCATGCACCTTACCGATGAATGGCCGGAGAAGACTGTCGGCACCTACTGGCCTTATGCGACTACGCTGTTTGATTTCATCCGCCGCTCTATGCCGATGCTGACTCCGGGCAGCCTGTCCAATGCCGAGGTGTATGCCGTCACTGCTTACATCTTGTATCTGAACCACATCGTCGCTGAGGATACGGTGCTGGATGCGCAAGGGTTGCAGTCCATCAAGATGCCTAACCGGGACGGGTTTATTATTCACGGGGAGTGATATCAACACTGGCACCAGCACCGGCAATGTCAAAGAAGGCTCCGCCTTCTTTGACTCTTTACACCGACACGGATAGACAAAGCCTTCTCGAATAGCTCCCCCCTTGAGGGGGAGCCAAAGGAGGCGCAGCCTGCTTTGGTGGGGGGC
>JBPCXW010000018.1:0-18545 GCA_051008185.1 Gammaproteobacteria bacterium | reverse complement strand
CATCGGCATCGTGCAAGAGCAGGTGTTGCCGACGATCAAGCTGGAGACCCGGCGTGAGTTTTATGACTACGAGGCAAAGTATCTGGATGATCAAACCTCGTACATCTGCCCGTGCGGTTTGCAACAGGACGCCGAGCAACGGCTGGGCGAACTCGCGATGCAGGCGTTCCAGCTGGTGCATGCAAGCGGCTGGGGCCGGGTGGATATCATGCTGGACGATGACGATGTGCCGTTTTTGATAGAGGTGAATACGGTGCCGGGCATGACCGATCACAGTCTGGTACCGATGGCGGCAAAACAGTTGGGTGTGGAGTTTGATGAGCTGGTGGTGCGAATACTGGATACCAGTTTTGCCCGGGGCGCCGTTGCCGTGCAAACAAAGGGGGCCGCGTGATGACTGCAATTTCACATCAGGGAGTTATATCCGCCGAGCGCCGGCAGCATAACAAGTATCTGCGGAGCCTGTTGTTTATCGTGCTGTTTCTGCTCGTGGTCTGCGGGCTGTGGCTGAAACTTTTGCAACCCCGTGTGTTGCCGATACAGCATGTGCGGGTGGAGGGGGACTTCCTGCATTTACAACCGGAAAGACTCAAGACCCTGTCCGCCAACAGTGTGCGCGGTGGTTTTTTCAGTGTGGATGTCAGTGTCATCCGCGAGCAGTTGCTGGCGGAACCCTGGGTGCATTCCATCATCGTCAGGCGGCGGTGGCCTGACACGCTGGTGTTCTATGTGAATGAACAGGTTCCCGTAACCGTCTGGAACGGTAACGGTTTGATCAACTGGCAAGGCGATGTGTTCGTCCCGCAGACCGGATCGGTTCCCGACGACCTGCCGATGCTGTCGGGGCCGGAAGGCACACATACCGAGTTACTGAGCCTGTTTGAATTGTTGAACCGGGGGTTATCCGCCTACGACTTAAGCGTCACCGGCCTGACGCTGGATGCCCGCCGCTCCATCTCTTTCAGCTTGAGCGATAACACACGGGTGAGACTGGGCAACAAGGAGATAGATGTAAGAGTGAATAGATTTCTGCGCTATGTCGTTCCGCAACTTGTGTCTGCCTTGCAGCGCGGCGGCGTGATAGACATGCGTTATACCAATGGGTTTTCCGTCAATACAGACAGTAATGAAACAGCAAACCGGGGGCAATGAGAAAATGGCAAAGCGAATAGATAAAAACCTGATCGTCGGCCTGGATATAGGCACATCAAAAGTTGTCGCGATCGTCGGCGAGATGTCGCCTGATGGCGAGATTGAGATCATTGGCATCGGCTCCAGCCGTTCCAGGGGTTTGAAAAAAGGTGTGGTGGTCAATATCGAGTCGACAGTGCAATCCATACAAAGGGCTGTTGAGGAGGCCGAGTTGATGGCCGGCTGCGAGATACATGCCGTTTATGCCGGTATCGCCGGTAGCCATATTCACAGTCTTAACTCGCACGGCATAGTCGCCATTCGTGATAACGAAGTGAGTACCAGCGATGTTGATCGGGTAATAGACGCCGCCCGTGCGGTGGCCATCCCGGCGGATCAGAAGATTCTGCATATATTGCCGCAGGAGTTCGTTATTGATTCTCAGGAGGGGATCAGGGAGCCGATAGGTATGTCCGGTGTGCGGCTGGAGTCGAAGGTGCATATTGTCACCGGTGCTGTCAGTGCGGCACAAAATATCATCAAGTGTGTGCGGCGTTGCGATCTGGAAGTGGATGACATCATCCTGGAACAACTGGCATCGGGCTATTCCGTCTTGACTGATGATGAAAAAGAATTGGGTGTTTGTCTGGTGGATATAGGCGGCGGCACTACTGATCTGGCCGTTTTTACCGATGGTGCGATCAGCCACACGGCGGTGATCCCGATAGCGGGCGATCAGGTCACCAATGACATCGCCGTGGCATTGCGTACGCCGACACAACACGCCGAGGACATCAAGGTGCAATACGCCTGTGCCCTGACGCAGTTGGCCGGTGCGGAAGAGACCATTGAGGTGCCCAGTGTCGGGGACAGGCCCGCCAGAAGATTGGCCCGGCAGACACTGGCCGAGGTTGTTGAACCGCGCTATGAGGAATTATTCACCTTGATACAGACTGAATTACGGCGTAGCGGTTTTGAAGATTTGATCGCCGCCGGGGTCGTGCTTACCGGCGGCAGTTCCAGAATGGAAGGCGTAATAGAGCTCGCCGAAGAAATTTTTCATATCCCGGTGAGGATCGGTGTGCCGCAAGGCATCAGTGGTTTATCAGATGTGGTCAAAAATCCAATTTATTCCACGGGGGTAGGTTTATTGATATTTGGTAATCAGCAATCCCGTGCCGCTGTTTCCGGTCTGGGTTCCAGACCGCGTGTATCGGATATATGGGATCGTATGAAAAGCTGGTTTCAAGGCAATTTTTAACATTTAATCTTTTAAAGGTTGGGAGGATAAAGCAATGTTTGAACTCGTAGATGAACTTGCAGGTGCGGCTGAACAAACGGCCGTGATCAAGGTGATCGGCGTAGGCGGCGGCGGCGGTAACGCCGTTCAGCATATGTTGAGCACCAGTATTGAGGGTGTCGATTTTATTTGCGCCAATACAGATGCACAGGCGTTACAAAAATCAGATGCGAAGACCGTCATACAACTGGGCAGTAATGTGACCAAGGGCCTGGGTGCCGGGGCTGATCCCGAGATAGGGCGTCAGTCGGCACTGGAAGGCAGGGATCGCATTATGAATATACTGGAAGGCTCGGACCTGGTCTTCATCGCTGCGGGTATGGGCGGTGGAACGGGAACCGGTGCCGCGCCGGTGGTTGCCCAGGTTGCAAAAGAAATGGGTATCCTGACGGTTGCGGTTGTTACCAAACCGTTTTCCTTTGAGGGCAAGAAGCGTACCCAGGTAGCGGATGTGGGCATTGATGAGTTGGGTCAGTTTGTTGATTCACTGATCACCATACCGAATGAAAAGCTTTTGCCGGTTCTGGGTAAGGATGTCAGCTTGCTGAATGCCTTTGGTGTCGCAAACGATGTATTGCTGAATGCGGTGCAGGGGATAGCGCAACTGATTACCTGTCCGGGATTGATCAATGTGGATTTCGCTGATGTCAGAACCGTGATGGCGGAGATGGGCAGGGCCATGATGGGATCAGGCAAGGCGCAGGGTGAAGATCGGGCACGGGTTTCGGCCGAGGCGGCCATTTCAAGTCCGTTGCTGGAGGACATCAATCTGTCCGGTGCCAAAGGTATGCTGGTGAATATCACGGCGGGCAAGGATCTGTCTATCGGCGAATTCGGCGAAGTGGGTGACATCATCAAGAGCCTCGCCTCGGAGAATGCGACAGTAGTAGTAGGCACGGCGATTGATCCGGAGATGAGTGGTGATATGAGGGTAACCATCGTCGCCACCGGCCTGGGCCAATCGGCGCACACCGAGGATTCCGCCCGGGTGGCCCTGGTGGCAAACGGCACCCCGAACTTCAAGGATCTGGAACAACCGACAGTGATGCGCAAAAAACGCGCCGAGACGACGGGCGATACGCTGGAGGAGACGCTGGATTACGACATCCCGGCATTCCTGCGACGTCAGGCTGACTGAGCTTACATTTGTTTTAAGTGAGAACAATGCTGTTCCTCCGCCCCCCACCAAAGCAGGCTTCGCCTCCTTTGGCTCCCCCTCAAGGGGGGAGCAACCACATCCCCCCCCTGGAGGGTGAGCCGGTGGCACAAGGGCGCAAGCCCGCAGTGGCTCCGGTGGGGGGAACCTCACTAACTTTGTCTTATGAGTCACAACACACTGCTTGACATTACTACGTGTTATTTGTGAATATATCCTACCCAAGCACACAGAAAGCCCCCCGACCACATCAGCAATGATAAAACAACGCACACTCAAAAATGTAATACGCGCCACCGGTGTCGGTTTGCATACCGGCAAAAAGGTTTATCTGACCTTGCGTCCCGCACCGGTTAATACCGGCGTTATATTCCGCCGGGTTGATTTGTCTCCGGTTGTTGAGATTCCGGCAAGACACAGCCATGTCAGCGACACCCGGCTTTCCACTACTCTGGCCACGGGCAGCGCGCGGGTATCAACGGTGGAACATCTGCTGTCGGTATTGTCGGGTTTCGGGGTGGATAACCTGTATGTGGATGTAAGCGCGGATGAAGTCCCCATAATGGACGGTAGTGCCGGGCCGTTTGTTTTTCTGTTGCAGTCGGCGGGGGTGCAGCAACAGCCTGAAGTAAAAAAATTTCTCAGGATCAAACGTCATCTCAGGATTGAGAAAGATGACAAATGGGCTGAGTTTGAACCTTTTGACGGTTTCAAGATTGGTTTTACCATTGACTTCAGCCATCCCGCTTTTCAGGCGCAACACTGTAGTGTGGAGATCGATTTTTCTACTACCTCTTTTGTGAAAGAGGTCAGCCGGGCCCGCACCTTCGGTTTTATGAAAGATGTGGAATTATTGCGCGGTAACAACCTGATACTGGGCGGCAGTCTGGACAACGCCGTGGTGGTGGATGACTACCGGGTGCTGAATGAGGACGGCTTGCGCTACCACGATGAATGCGTGCGGCACAAAATTCTGGATGCCATGGGCGATTTGTATCTGCTCGGGCACAACCTGATCGGCACATTTCGCGGCTATAAGTCAGGCCATGATCTGAACAATGCCCTGCTCGGGGAGTTGCTGGCGCAGGAGGATGCCTACGAGATCATCACCTTCGGGGACGAGGATCGGCTCCCCTTCAATTTCATACAGTCTCTCGCACCAGTCTAGCCGCGCCCGTGCCGGGCCAACCGGGCCATCACATCCGCAAGTGCTTGATTCTCCACTGAATCAGCCAGTTTTTGCAGATGTTGCACATTCTCCGTGGATAAAGGCGGCAATGACCGCCGCCGCCCCGCCTCAGCCGGGCCGGGAATGACCACCTTGATGCTGACACCCCCGATAGTGGCCATTTCACCGCTTTTTTTGGCTATATCCAGTATATCCGGTATCCTGAACCGCAGTTTTGCCGCCCATGCCGGGCTATCCGTGTGAATTATTAGTGTGTCGGCAGCAAAATTCGCTACAATAAGGTGTTGATTCAGGGGAGGGCCAAGTTGCCGCCGAAGCTGTTCCTGCATTACCCCGAGCCGATGTGTATGCTCCTGAATGATAGCCAGGGCATTATTGGCGGACAGCAGGTCTGAAATTGTTTTATACATTGTGGAGACAAGTAATAACTAAATAAGTATGAACATTATATTCTTTTCAGCAAAGAGACGTAAGGTACTCAATCTGTATTTCGGCCCGTTGGCTTGCGCCGGTCTTGCCGTCGTGCTTGGTCTGGCCGGGACTGTTGCTTTCAAGTTGGGTTACAAACAGGCAAGCATGCAGACACAGCACATCGTACAGTCCATACGCACCCAAACCAAACCACTCTGGCAGGCCGAGGTAAAACAGGAACTGGACGACGTACGCCAGGCCAGAGCGCGGGCGGAAAAATCACTCAATGCGATGGCCGGTCGCCTGAGTCTGTTACAAGGTCATGTCATGCGTCTGGATGCCCTCGGTTCCAGACTCGCCGCCAGAGGTAATCTGCAAGATATCGTCTTTGATACGGAAGCCCCGCCCGGCATGGGTGGCCCGGTGCCCAGCGTTACCCTGCCACAGCAAGCCCCCGGTTTTATCGAATCACTGGCACAACTGGAAATAGCCCTGGAAGACAGGCAGGACAAATTGCTGGCCATGGAGTCCATGCTGATAGATCGCAAACTACAAGAGCGAACCCTGCCCGCCGGTGTGCCGGCAAAAAGCGGCTGGTTCTCTTCGTCATACGGTTACCGGGCTGATCCCTTCACCGGCAACCGCGAGTTTCACGAGGGTATAGATTACGCCGGTAAGTTAGGCACCGACATTGTCGCCGTTGCCGCCGGCATCGTAACCTGGTCGGGCAGGCGTCACGGTTACGGCAGATTGATAGAGATCAATCACGGTAACGGTCTGCTGACACGCTACGCACACAATGCCGAAAACCTGGTGGCCGTAGGCGACAAAATTGATAAGGGAGAGGTCATAGCACTAATGGGCAGCTCGGGCCGTAGCACCGGTTCCCATGTACATTTTGAAGTTTTAAAGGATGGCAAGCATATCAATCCAAAGAAGTATCTGTCTCACCGCTAAATTATTTTCCGGTTTTCCCGCACTCATGCAAGCGGCCGGTGCCGTAGCAGGGTTTGCGTTTCATGTATGGAGGCAGCCATGTTAGGCGGCTTAATCACAAAGGTAGTCGGCAGCCGCAATCAGCGGGCAGTCAAACGTCTGTTCAAGACGGTCAGCCGGGTCAACGAGCTGGAAGATACGGTGGCCGCATTACAGGATGAGGAGTTTCCCCGCCGTACCGACGATCTGAAACAACGCCACCGTGACGGCACCCCACTGGACGAACTGTTGCCCGAGGCCTTTGCCCTGGTCAGGGAGGCGGGCAAGCGTGCGCTTGATATGCGGCACTTTGATGTGCAGCTGGTCGGCGGGCTGGCCTTGCATCAGGGTAATATCGCCGAGATGCGTACCGGTGAGGGTAAAACCCTGGTGGCGACACTGCCGGCGTATTTGAACGCCCTGACCGGTAAAGGGGTGCACATTATTACGGTCAATGATTATCTGGCCGGACGCGATGCCGAATGGATGGGCGCCATCTACAGTTTCCTCGGGCTGACCACCGGCGTGATTGTCTCCGGTCTGGATCAGGAACAGCGGAAACAAGCCTATAACGCCGACATTACCTATGGCACCAATAATGAATTCGGTTTTGATTACCTGCGCGACAATATGAAGTTTCAGGCCGATGACAAGGTGCAAAGGGAATTGAGCTACGGCATCGTTGATGAAGTTGATTCCATATTGATTGATGAGGCCCGGACACCGCTGATTATCTCCGGGGCGGTGGATGATCGTTCTGATCTGTATGTCAGCATTAACGCCCTGGTCCCCAGTCTGGAATTGCAGGCGGCAGAAGAACAGGATGCACAGGAGGAGATCCAACCCGGCGACTACACCATTGACGAGAAGACCAAACAGGCTCATCTGACGGAGCGGGGGCATGACAAGCTGGAAAAGTTGTTACTGGAAAAAAAGATCATGACAGAGGGAGGCAGCTTGTACGACCCTGTCAATATCCCGATCTTGCATCACCTCAATGCCGCCTTGCGCGCCCACGGTCTGTATCACCGGGATGTGGATTATATCGTGCAGGACAATGAGGTGGTGATCGTGGATGAATTCACCGGCCGTACCATGCCGGGGCGGCGCTGGTCGGATGGTTTGCATCAGGCCATTGAGGCCAAGGAATCTGTGCCGATACAAAAAGAGAATCAGACTCTGGCGACGATCACCTACCAGAACTATTTCAGGTTATATGGCAAACTGTCCGGCATGACCGGCACCGCCGATACCGAGGCCTACGAGTTTCAACAGATTTATGGTCTGGATGTGATCGTCATCCCGACGCACAAACCGATGATCAGGGATGATCAGGCGGACATGATCTTCCTGTCGGCGAAAGAGAAATACAACGCCATCATTGATGATATCCGCGACTGCCAGCAACACGGACAGCCGGTGCTGGTCGGCACGGTGTCTATTGAGGTATCCGAATACCTGTCCGACCTGTTGCGGAAGAATAAGGTCAAGCATCAGGTGTTGAATGCCAAGTACCATGAAAAAGAGGCGGAGATCATCGCCCAGGCCGGTCGGACGGGGACGGTGACCATCGCCACCAACATGGCCGGCCGCGGCACCGACATCGTTCTGGGCGGCAGTCTGGATGCCGGGCTGAAGCAGTCGGACGGGGTACAGACACAGCAGGATTGGCAGCAGCGCCACGATGAAGTGATTGAAAAAGGCGGGTTGAGGATCATCGGTTCCGAACGCCATGAATCCAGAAGAATAGACAATCAGTTGCGCGGCCGTTCCGGGCGTCAGGGCGACCCCGGCTCCAGCCGTTTTTACATCTCGCTGGAAGACAGCCTGATGCGTATCTTTGCCTCCGAGCGCGTGGCCGCGATCATGCAGAGACTGGGCATGGAAGAGGGCGAGGCGATTGAATCCAGAATGGTCACCCGCGCGATAGAAAACGCCCAGAGAAAAGTGGAGGCACATAACTTCAACACCAGAAAGAACCTGCTTGAATACGATGATGTGGCCAATGATCAACGAAAAGTCATTTATGAATGGCGTGATGATTTGTTGAACACGGAAGATGTATCCGAGGACATTATTGTTATGCGGCAGGATATAGTAGCGGCTGTTTTCTCCAATCATGTTCCGCCGGGTAGCATGGATGAACTGTGGGACATCAACAGCCTGATGCAGGCCCTGCATAATGAGTTGGGTATCAATCTGCCGATAGACGAGTGGTTACGGCAAGACGAGGCACTGCATGAAGATACACTGCTGGAGAGGATCATGCAGGAGGTGCAAGAGCACAGTCAGGCCAAATACAGCGGCTTGCCTGATACACTGGTGAAAAAGCTGGAGCGGGATCTGATGCTGGACAGTCTTGACAGGCACTGGAAAGATAATCTGGTCAGTATGGATCATCTGCGTCAGGGCATCGGCTTGAGAGGTTATGCGGCCAAGAATCCGAAACAGGAATATAAAAGAGAAGCGTATGATTTATTCACCGTTATGCTGGACAATATCAAGCAGGATGTTGTCGGCCTGCTGGCCAGGATTCAGGTCAAGGAAGATCAGGATATTGATGTGCTGGAAAACCGTTCATTACCGTCGGACATGCAGTTCAATCATCCGGCGGTGGATAATCCGGTTGCCGCCGGGCCGCAACAACAGCAACCGGCAAAAAAAGAAGTCAGACCTTTTGTCAGGACTGATCGCAAGATCGGCAGAAATGAACCTTGCCCGTGCGGTTCCGGCAAAAAGTACAAGCAATGTCACGGCAGGCTAAACAAATGACCAGCGTATCACACAAAGAGCAGATTCTACCGGTGCCGGGGCTCAGGCTGGCGGCGGGCACGGCTGGTATTTATGCCGATGCGCGTGATGATCTTGCCTTGTTTGAGTTGTCGGCAGGTGCCATCACCGCCGCCGTGTTCACCAGCAACAAGTTTGTTGCGGCCCCGGTCATCATCGCCGGAGAAAATTTGCATACCCGCCAACCCGCCTATCTGCTGGTCAATGCCGGTAACGCCAACGCCGGTACCGGCGAGCGGGGCATAGCCGATGCACGCGAGGTATGTGACGCCCTTGCACAACTGGCTGATACCGAGGCGGCGGCCATCCTGCCTTTTTCAACCGGTGTCATCGGCGAGTATCTACCGAAGGAAAAGATCATCTCTCAACTGCCGGAGCTGCTGGCCGGTCTGAACGAGGATAACTGGTCAGCCTGTGCCGGTGCCATCATGACCACCGACACCCGCATCAAATGTTGTAGCGAGCAGTTGCAACTTGACGGCAAGCCGGTAACCATCACCGGCATAGCCAAGGGCGCGGGCATGATCAAGCCTGACATGGCGACCATGCTGGCCTTCATAGCGACAGACGCGGTAATTGCCGATGACACCTTGCAGCCGATCCTGCGGCGTAGTGTTGATCGCAGTTTCAATCGTATCTGTGTTGATGGTGATACCTCCACCAATGATGCCTGTGTGTTGATCGCAACCAACAAGGCGGGCAACACCGGCATTGATTCCGACCACCCGCAACTTGATATATTTGAGGATGCGATACAGCGCGTCTGTCTGCATCTGGCACAGGCCATTATCCGGGACGCCGAGGGGGCGACCAAGTTTGTCAGCATAGAGATTGCCGCCGGGCGGTCAGAGCAGGAATGTCAGGCGCTGGGTTTTTTATTGGCCACCTCACCTCTGGTGAAGACCGCCTTGTATGCCTCCGATCCGAATTGGGGACGCATTCTCGCCGTCGTCGGCAGGGCGGACATTGACGATCTGGATATACGGCAGGTTCGCATTTACCTGAACGATGTCTGTATTGTAGAGGCTGGCGGCCGTAGCGAAAGCTACACGGAGGCACAGGGCCTGAAGGTGATGCAGGGGCAGGAGATAAGCATCCGGGTTGAGCTGGGGCGGGGCGACTGCAACGGCCAGGTCTGGACCTGCGATCTGTCCGGCGACTATGTCACGCTCAACGCCGAGTATCGGAGCTGACCTCAAACCGGGTGAGACTTTTAGTCCCCCCATCAAAGCAGGCTTCGCCTCCTTTGGCTCCCCCTCAAGGGGGGAGCAGTAACATAGCTCCCCCCTTGAGGGGGAGCCGGTGGCACAAGGGCGCAAGCCCGTAGTGGCTCCGGTGGGGGGACCTGCCGGACACTTGACCTTTCCACGAAATATCAGTAACTTCCACTGTTCCGTATCAATCAACCAGAGACCTGTTTGTGAGTAAAACCAGAGAAATCCTGCGTGGTGCCGAGATATTTGTCCGGGCACTGAAAGACGAAGGCGTACAACACCTGTTCGGGTATCCGGGCGGGGCGGTGTTGCACATCTATGACGCGCTGTATCAGCAAACCGATGTGGAGCATATACTGGTTCGTCACGAACAAGGTGCCGCCCATGCCGCCGACGGCTATGCCCGCGCCACCGGCAAGCCCGGTGTGGTGCTGGTGACCTCCGGCCCCGGTGTTACCAATGCCATTACCGGCATCGCCACCGCCTATATGGATTCCATCCCGCTGGTCGTTTTCAGCGGTCAGGTTCCCACGCCGTTGATCGGCAATGATGCGTTTCAGGAAGTAGATGCCATCGGTATCAGCCGCCCCTGCGTCAAGCATAACTTCCTGGTCAGGGATGTAAAGGAACTGGCCGCCACGATGAAGAAGGCCTTTTATGTCGCGATGAGTGGTCGCCCCGGGCCGGTACTGGTGGATATTCCGAAAGATGTTACCGCCGATTCTTGCGAGTACGAATATCCCAAACGGGCGGAGATGCGTTCCTATCGGCCGACGGTCAAGGGTCATCCCGGGCAGATCAAGCGCGCGGCCAAAGTGATCGTTGAGGCCAAACAACCGATGATCTATACCGGCGGCGGTGTCATCCTGGCCGAGGCGGACGAGGAGTTGATCACATTCACCCGCAAGCTGGGTTATCCGATAACCAATACCCTGATGGGCCTGGGTGCCTATCCCGGTTCCGATAAACAGTTTATCGGCATGCTGGGTATGCACGGTACTTACGAGGCCAACATGGCGATGCACCAGTGTGATGTGCTGGTCGCCATCGGTGCCCGGTTTGATGATCGGGTAACCGGTGATCTGGAACAGTTTTGCCCGCATGCGAAGATCATTCATATTGATGTGGATCCTTCCTCCATAGCCAAGAATGTGCCGGTGGATATTCCCATCGTCGGGGATGTAAAACATGTCTTGCAGGATATGCTGTCGGCGCTGGATGAACTGAAACAAACACCTGATGCCAAGGCCCTGGCCGCCTGGTGGAAGCAGATAGAGCAATGGCAATCTGTTGACTGTTTGCGTTATGACAAAGATACCGAGGTTATCAAGCCACAGTATGTGCTTGAAAAACTCTATGAGCTTACAAAAGGTAAGGCCTATGTTACTTCCGATGTGGGGCAGCACCAGATGTGGGCGGCGCAGTACTCCAAGTTTGACAAACCGCGGCGCTGGATCAATTCCGGCGGCCTCGGCACGATGGGCTTTGGTTTGCCTGCCGCGATGGGTGTCAAGGTGGCCTTTCCCGATGAGACGGTGGTTTGCGTCAGCGGCGAGGCGAGTCTGGTCATGTGCATTCAGGAGTTATCCACCTGCTTGCAGTACAACACGCCGATTATTATTGTCAGCCTGAATAACCGCTATATGGGTATGGTCAGGCAGTGGCAGGAGTTCTTTTATGACAAGCGTTATTCGCACTCCTATATGGATGCCTTGCCGGACTTTACCAAACTGGCCGAGAGTTTCGGTCATGTCGGCATACAGATTGAAAAAACCGCAGAGGTTGAACCGGCCCTGAAAAAGGCGCTGTCCGTCAAGGACAAGGTAGTGCTGCTGGATGTGATCACCGATCAAACAGAGAATGTTTATCCGATGATGGCCGCCGGTAAGGGCCAGCATGAGATGCACCTTGCGCCGGGCTCAACAGAGCGGGAGTTGGCCTGATGCGGCACATATTATCACTGCTGGTGGAGAACGAGGTCGGTGCCCTGTCCCGTATCTCCGGTTTGTTTTCGGCGCGGGCGTTCAATATCGAATCGCTGACGGTTGCGCCCACTGAGGAGCCGAGTGTCTCCAGAATGACCATTGTGACTTCCGGCTCTGATGAGATTATTGAGCAGATCAACAAGCATCTGAACAAGCTGGTTGATGTGATCAAGGTGGTGGATCTCAATGATGGCCCCCATATTGAACGTGAGTTGATGCTGCTCAAGGTGCTGGCGAAAGACAAGGACCGGGAGGAACTGATGCGGCTGACGGACATCTTCCGTGGTCGGGTGATTGATGTGTCAGAAAAAACCTATACCATTGAGATGACGGGTAGCGGCGACAAGCTGGACGCGTTTTTGGAAACACTGGATAAAAAACTGATCCTGGAAACGGTCAGGACAGGTATGTCAGGCATAGCCCGCGGCGACAAGGCGATCAAGATATAGTAGTTACTATTTTCAACAAGAGGTTTCACAAGCTGAACGAGAGATAATGTTATGAATATCTATTACGACAAAGACGCAGATTTATCCATCATAAAAAGTAAAAAGGTGGCGATAATCGGTTACGGTTCGCAGGGCCATGCCCATGCCAATAACCTGAAGGATTCCGGGGTGGATGTCTGTGTCGGTTTGCGCGAGGGCTCGGCCTCGGTGGCCAAGGCGAAGGCGGCCGGCATCAGTGTCAAGTCTATTGAAGACGCGGTGGCCTGGGCTGATCTGGTTATGATCCTGGCGCCGGATGAACATCAGGCCGCATTATATCGGCAACAGATTGAGCCCGGTTTGCAACAGGGGGCGGTGCTGGCCTTTGCCCACGGGTTCAACATCCACTTCCAGCAGATACAGCCGCGTGCTGATCTGGATGTGATCATGATCGCCCCCAAGGGCCCCGGTCATCTGGTCAGATCAACGTATGTGGCCGGTGGCGGGGTACCTTCCCTGATCGCTGTGCATCAGGATTCTTCCGGACAGGCGAGGGAGATCGCCCTGTCTTATGCCTCGGCAAACGGTGGCGGGCGCGCCGGCGTGATTGAGACCAACTTCCGCGAAGAGACCGAGACCGATTTGTTCGGTGAGCAGACCGTATTATGCGGCGGCATCACCGCCCTGATCCAGGCCGGTTTTGAAACCCTGGTGGAGGCCGGTTATGCCCCCGAGATGGCCTATTTTGAATGTCTGCATGAGACCAAACTGATCGTGGATTTGATCTATGAAGGCGGCATCGCCAACATGCGTTATTCCATTTCCAACACCGCCGAGTACGGTGACTTTACGCGCGGGCCACGGGTGATCACCGACGAATCCCGACAGGCCATGCGGAAGATATTGCAAGAGATCCAGAATGGTGAGTTCGCCCGCGAGTTCATTCAGGAAAACCAGGCCGGCTCCGCCGTGATGAAGGCCATGCGCCACAACGCCGCCAAACATCCGATAGAACAGGTAGGCGGCAGACTGCGCGGCATGATGCCCTGGATCAAACAAAACCAACTGGTGGATCAGGACAAGAACTGAAACCCCCAACTGCTTGAGGGCAGCGGTTCGGGTCATGGCGCCCGTGTTGTGGATGCGGTTAAATGTTATAATAACGCCATGAAACAACTTACCCGGACACTGTCATGCTAAAGCGGCGCAGGGGGATTTATCTGCTGCCGAACCTGTTCACCACCGCGGCCCTGTTTGCGGGGTTTTATGCTATCGTGGCCGCTAATAACGGGCATTTTGAGGCGGCGGCGATGGCGATCTTTGTCGCGATGATTCTGGATGGCATGGACGGGCGCATCGCCAGACTCACCGGCACCGAGACTGATTTCGGCGTGCAGTACGACAGTCTGTCCGATATGGTCTCGTTCGGTCTGGCCCCGGCGCTGGTCATGCATCAGTGGTCCCTGTTCAACTTCGGCAAACTTGGCTGGCTGGCGGCATTCATTTATGCCGCGGCCACGGCGTTGCGACTGGCGCGTTTCAATACCCAGGCGGACAGTGCCGACAAGCATTACTTTCAGGGACTACCCAGCCCCGCCGCCGCCGCGCTGATCGCCGGTCTGGTCTGGCTGGGGGATGTGAATGGTCTGGATGATGGCAGCACAAAATTGTTTATTACTTTTCCCGTGACGCTGTTAGCCGGGGTGTTGATGGTCAGCAATATCCGCTATCACAGTTTCAAGCAGATCAATCTGCACGGCAGGGTGCCGTTTGTGAGCATACTCATCCTTGTGCTGTTGTTTGTGTTCATTGCCAGCGAACCTTCCCTGATCCTGTTCCTGGTGTTCGCCTGCTATGCCGCCTCCGGCCCCATTGTGACCCTGATGTTGCTAAGACGGCATCGAGCCAACCGTGAGGGCGATGGAGCATCTTGACTTTTCAAACCATCCAGAGGACGATTTATAGAGCCGAGCACATACATCACTCCCCCCTTGAGGGGGAGTCAAAGAAGGCGAAGCCTTCTTTGGTGGGGGGACCCCAAACAAAAAAACAAATCAATCAGTACGCCACACAGAACAACCTACTCAACCAACAAACACAATGACCGAAGACATCAAAAAAACCCTCTGGGCAACAGCCGACAAGCTAAGAGCCCAAATGGATGCCGCAGAATACAAGCACATAGTCCTGGGCCTGATCTTCCTGAAATACATCTCCGACACCTTCATGCAACAACGAGAAAAGGTACGCTGGCGGGTATCCAACACCTCTTCCGATTACTTCATCAGCGAAGACCCAGCCGAGTATGAAGCAGAACTGGAAGAGCGCGACTACTACACACAGGACAACATATTCTGGGTACCACTAGAGGCTCGCTGGGAACACCTGCGAGACAAGGCAAAACAAACCGGTATAGGCACCCTGATAGACAAGGCGATGACCGCAATAGAAAATGCCAACTCCCCACTAAAAGGTAAACTGGACAAACGCTTTGGCCGCGCCCAACTTGGCCCGGGCGTACTAGGCGAACTAATCGATCTCATCTCCACCATTGGCTTCGACAAAAAGAACGGCGATTTGCTAGGCGAAGTCTATGAATATTTCCTCGGCGAGTTCGCCTCCGCCGAAGGCAAGAAAGGTGGACAGTTTTACACTCCCGGTCATGTAGTCAAAACTCTGGTCGCCGTACTTTCCCCTAATTCCGGTCGGGTATATGACCCCTGTTGCGGCTCTGGCGGAATGTTTGTACAAAGTGAACGCTTCGTAGAAGCCCACGGTGGCCGCATAGACGACATCTCCATCTACGGTCAGGAAAGCAATCCCACCACCTGGCGACTGGCCGCCATGAACCTCGCCATCCGTGGCTTCGCTGCAGACCTCGGCAAAGAACCAGCCGACACTTTCGCTCGCGACCAATTCCCAGACCTGAAATTTGATTATGTACTAGCCAACCCACCCTTCAATGTTTCCGACTGGGGCGGCGAAAAATACGAAGGCGACGTGCGCTGGCAATTCGGCAGACCCCCCGCAGGCAATGCTAACTACGCATGGTTGCAACACATCCTGTGGAAACTAGGCCCAGGCGGCGAGGCTGGCGTAGTCCTCGCCAACGGCTCCATGAGTTCCGGTGCCGGTGGTGAAGGCCAAATCCGCGAGGCGATGGTGCGCGGCGATGTAGTAGAGGCCATGGTCGCTCTCCCGGGCCAACTATTCCTCAACACCCAAATCCCCGCTTGCCTGTGGTTCCTAACCAACGACAAGACCAAGAATAAGAGTAAGAAGCACCGCGACCGCCAAGGCGAAACCCTGTTCGTAGATGCCCGCCAAATGGGAACAATGGAAACCCGGGTTCTAAGAATCTTCACCGATGAAGACATCGCCCAAATAGGCGGCACAGTCCAGGCATGGCGCACCGGCAAAGGCTACAAAGATGTGGCAGGTTTCTGTAAATCCGCTACACTTAAAGATATAGAAAAGAGCGGCTTCGTACTAACTCCGGGCAGGTATGTAGGCGCAGCAGCAGAAGATGAAGATGACGAACCCTTCGTTGAAAAAATGACCCGCTTAACAACCGAACTGCATGCTCAACAAGCCAAAGCCAAGAAACTGGACAAGGCCATCACCGCCAACCTTAAATCCCTGGGCTTCGTAGCCAAGAAAGAGAGATGAGCAAAAATATGAGCAAGAACAAAACATCAGCCGATAAACCTACAGTTGAGCTGCTTGAGAACGCCATCGGGGAGCTTGAGAAGGCGTTGGCGAGACCTAAAGAGGACCAAGAAGATGACCAGCTACGCGCTGGCCTTATCAAGTATTTTGAATTCACATACGAGCAAAGCTGGAAGGATTTAAGGCGTTATCTTGAATACGCTTCACCCAACCCTGACGAGTTTAAAGGCATGTCTTTTCCGGACCTGATTCGCACTGGCAACGAACAGGGCCTGCTGCTCGGCGACTGGTCGGATTGGCATAAGTTCAGAGAGATGCGCAACGAAACCAGTCATACTTATGACTTGGATAAGGCGCTTAAAGTTGCCAAAGGAATTCCGCGCTTTTATGAAGAGGCAATATACTTAAGGGATCAACTGCGGCAGCGGCTGAAATGACCAAAAAATCAATCCCCGTTGACCTCCGTTCTGACCACTGGAAGCTAGTGTGTAGCATTCTGCGCGAACATGTCCCTGACAGGGATGTGCTGGCTTTCGGTTCCCGCGCAAAATGGACGGCTAGGGAGTATTCCGATCTTGATCTCGTCATCAAGGGAAATACCCCTCTCCCTTTAAATATTAAATCTGAACTTTCCTATGCTTTCACGGAGTCGAACTTGCCATTCAAGGTTGATGTGGTGGATTGGGCCACGTCTAGCCCATCGTTTCGTGAAATAATTTCCCGTGATTCGGTAGTAGCGCAGGCTGCCCAAGAAAACACCCCCCCCGATGGTTGGCAGAAGGTTAAACTTGGAAATATTGCTGATATCACAATGGGGCAGTCTCCAAAATCCGAGTTCTATAATACAGATAAAGAGGGGTTGCCCTTCCTGCAAGGATCCGCTGAATTTGGCAGTATGCACCCAACACATAAAAAATACTCATCAGATTGGAACAAAGAATCTCAACAAGGTGATATTTTGATGAGTGTTAGAGCACCAGTAGGAGATATAAACATAGCTAACATGAAGTACGCTATAGGTAGGGGGTTGGCATCTATAAAAGGGAAAAATGAAAATACACAGTACATATTTTATTTGCTGAAAAGTGCTTCCTCGTTCATCAATGATTATGCATCAGGTACTGTGTTTACAGCGATCAACAAGGACACTTTGAAAGATATAAGTTTTTTGGTGCCCCCGCTACCAGAACAACACATAATCGCCTACATCCTCGGTACATTAGATGACAAAATAGAATTAAACCAAAAAATGAACCAAACGCTTGAAGCAACCGGCAAAGCAATCTTCAAATCCTGGTTCGTAGACTTCGACCCAGTCCACGCCAAGGTCGCCTTGAGCAACAAAAAGCAGAAGCGCAACTCTGCCACCATCTGGACAGTTGAACGCGCCCGCACCTATCTTGACAGCCTAGACCCAAAAATCGTCGCACTCTTCCCCGACAGCTTCGTTGATTCTGAAATTGGTAAAATACCGAAAGGGTGGCAAGTATCGTCAGTAAAAAGTAAATGCCAAAGGTTGAAAGTTGAGAAACCATACAGTAATAAAACAACGACAAACATGGGGAATATACCTGTCCTTGATCAAACAGAAGACGGCATCATTGGGTTCCATTCTGAGGAAAAATATATTCCGGCATCTCTTAAAAAGCCTGTGATTACATTTGCCAACCATACTTGCAATATGCGGCTATTATTCAACGACTTTTCGGTGATTCAAAATGTGATTCCGATTTTACCAGTAGACCACCCCATAGGGTGGTTTTATTTTAGAACATTAGAAATTCAGAAACCTGAAGAATATAAAGGTCATATACTCGATTTTATGGACAAAATTTTATGTTTCCCAGAAGTTAGATTGGCTAATGAGTTTGAGTCCATAGTTGAGCCAATTCTCCATAGAATATACTATGCTAATGAAGAGTCTAAGGTGCTGTTAGGTATACGTGACACCCTCCTGCCCAAGCTAGTCTCCGGCACAATCCGCGTCCACAATGTTCGTGCTAACCTGCGGTGACTTGCTCGTATGATAGATAATATTCAGCAACTAATCGATGACTACCATGCTTGGCTCAAGAGCAAAACTCTTTGCCGAGAAGTCGGTGATTGGGTAGAAATCACGACACCTTATCTAGACAGACATAACGACTATGTGCAGATATACGCAAAGCAATCCGAGGGCGGCATCACTCTAAGCGATAATGGCTACACCATTACCGGCCTGGAACAAACTGGGTGCAATTTAGATAGCCCCGGGCAGAAAGACCTGCTACGGCAGACCCTTAACGGGTTTGGGGTCC
>JBPCXW010000017.1:0-13496 GCA_051008185.1 Gammaproteobacteria bacterium | reverse complement strand
AACGACCACAGGATGACAATGCCCTACATTGGGGACATTGTTATAGACATCCAGATATTGCCTGCCCTGCGCGTCCCACAACCACACCCCCTCGCCTTTGACAATGTGCAAGGGCTCATCATAAAACAGCGGTGCCCCGGCACCGAGCAGGCGATGATGTTTGGTCAGCAGTTCAGCGTTTGTGTTCATCGGGTGTTGGGTGATTATTCATGTTGTTCACTGCCTTGCGGGAACACTTGACAGGATACCCTATCGGGGGCGGGGTGTGCCACAGTTAATCAGGAATCGCAGTGGGCTCATGACCGGGCAGGCTGTCACCCTCACCCGGTTTGACTTGCTGAAACTGCCTGATGATTTCTGTGCTTTTCCCTGTCTTCAGAACCTGCTTTCATGCGACACATCTTGTCCCTGTCTGCTGATATACTGTGCCCTCACCTATGGAAAATCAGGCTACCCGACAATGAAAGCCAAGTTTACGCATCAGACAGGCGATAGACGCACTGGCCGCATAGTGGCATCGGTGCTGTTTTCCCTGTGCGTGATCGCACTGGCATGGGGAGCGGAAGGCGAGTTCACCATTCCCGGGTTCGGCAGCATCCATCCAGGCGAGCTAGTGCCGTTGGAAGTGTCCCCGCAGGCACTGGAAAAAGATTTGCGCTCGCTGGAGGAGGCAGTCTCGCCGGCTGCTCCGCTGGTTTCCGTGCAAGACGGAAAGGTGACTTATGTAGGCGATATCAGTGCTGCCGGTTTTGATGCGCTTGCCGCGCTACCGTCGCAAGAAACAATTTCCGTTCTGGCAATAGACTCTCTGGGCGGTGAAATCTATTGGGGAATGAAAATCGGCGAACTGGTCTTTGCCAACGGCTGGGATGTACATGTCACCGGGCACTGCTATTCAGCATGCGCCAACTATGTGTTCCCTGCCGGCAAACGCAAAGTTCTGCTGGCGAATTCAGTGGTTGGCTGGCACGGCTCAGCAAGGCAGCAGGAGGCACTGGCCGAGGCGGCTGGCATTTCGCTTGAGGAGCAGTTCATGCGGGAAATTGTCCCCGCCATGCTGGACGGGTTTACACGGGGCGGCTTGAGTTCGCCACCACGGGAACTGCTACTGCCAGAACTGGCACAAGAATTCGGTCGCCTAAACGCCCGGCGGCTAATGGAGGAAGAGTTCTTCCAGCGCATAGGCGTAGATGCAGAAAGCGCAGTCTATGGCCTTCGCTCCGGCTCGCCCCTGTCAACAGGCGCAGGCGGCTGGACTTACCGGATAGCGGACATGGCCAAGTTCGGCATCACCAACGTGCAATGGCAGGGCCAAGGCGAATATCCCCCACCTGGCAAGCTGGCATTTCTGGGGCTTACGGTGCTGGAGGTAACACGCTAAAGTAGCCGCCCGCTTGCGGTGCCATAGTGGCAAAGAGGCACCTGTTGCGGGAAAAATATGGTCGGCCCTGAAATCTATACCGGATACAAGACCCAGGCACGGTATAACAGCCGCAGTCCGAACCCGGTCATCACGATCCTGAAGCACAGCCTGAACCTCTGTTCCGAGATGTATTGCAACAGCTTCTTGCCGAACAGCGTACCGGGTATGGCGGCCAGGATGGACAGGGTGATCACCGCCAGCCAGGGGCGGTAATCAAAGCCTTGCCATGTATAGGCGGTGATCTTCAACATATTCATGCACAACAGGCCGGCGGCCAGAGTGGCGATCACTTTGAAGCGGGACATCACCTGGCGGATCATAATGGGTTGAAACAACCCGCCAAAAGAAAACAGGGTGGAACAAAAGGAATGGACTATCCCTATCCAGAAAAACGGCCGGGGAATATCGGTCCGCCACCGGATCGGCGGTAGCCAGATCGCCAGCAGGATGAATAGCCCAACCACCAGGGCGATCACAAACGCCGGCAGATCAAAATACACAAATGAACCGCCGAACACGCCGATGAGACAACCCAGAATAAAGGGAATGACGATATCCCACTGTATATCCCGGCGAAAGACCCAGCTACGGCCCAGAGACAGACCCAGCATCATCGGACTGTGTACCGGCACAACCGCCTGCATAGGCAGGATGCTGGACAGCACGGCGATCATGATAAAACCACCGCCTATGGCAAAGGTGGAACTGATAACAGAGGCAATAAATGCCGAGGCAATGACAAGAATAGCGAGCGGATCAGTAATCGGCATAATATGACCGTGATAAATGCTTGTTCGCCCCTGAAGTTCCGGGACGATGAGTGGGTTTATGATGATGTCCGGCCAGCAGTTCAGTGTTTGTGTTCATCGGGTGTTGGGTGATTAGTCATGTTGTTCACTGCCTTGCGGGAACGCTTGACAGGATACCCTATCGGGGCATGACCGGGCAAGCTGTCACCCTCACCCGGTTTGACTCGCAGAACCTGCTTTCATGCGACACATCTTGTCGCTATCTGCTGATATACTGTGCCCTCACCTGCTGAAGATGACTCATGAAAAGACATAGGAAAAAAATCAGGGCGCTGTCCAAATCCAAACTCATGGCCTACCGCCAATGCCCCAAGCGCCTGTGGCTGGAGGTACATGCCGCTGATAAAAAAACTGATTCCCCGGCTACCGAGCGCAGCTTTCGTATCGGCCATCAGGCGGGGGAAGTGGCACAACAAATATATGATCCAAATGGGCGCGGTGTATTGGTGAACCCGCAGCATGATGGTTTTACCCGCGCCATTGAGCAAAGCATGGAACTGATGCAACAAGACAGGCCGGTGTTTGAAGCTACTTTTTCCACCGGGCAGGCGCTGGCACTGGCTGATGTGATGTTGCCGGCAAAGGGCAAGGCCGGTGGATGGAAGATGATTGAAGTGAAGTCCGCCACCAGCGTCAAGGAGTATTATCACGATGATGTGGCAATACAAATGTACATTGCCACTACTGTCGGCGTGGACATCCGGCAACTGGTTCTGGCGCATATAGATAACCAGTGGGTTTATCCCGGCAAGCGGCAATATCAGGGGTTGTTCAGGGAAGTAGATATGACCGGGGAGGCCAGCGGGCGCAATGCGGAGGTGAAACAATGGATAAAAGAAGGGCAAAAAATTGTGGAGCGCCCGACACCGCCTGATATTAAGACGGGCGAGCAATGTGACGAACCTTACCAATGCGGATTCTATGATCTATGTCACACGGATGAGGGAACGGAGTTTCCGGTGCACTGGCTACCGGGTGTGGGAAAGAAGAAAATAAACAGGTTTTATGACAAGGGCATTGAAGATATGCGCGAAGTGCCGGATGCAGATCTCAGCACACGGCAAGAACGAGCAAAGAACTGCACCATCAACGACAGTGTTTATGCCGATCACGCCGGCGCACAAAAGAAACTCTTGCAACATAAATTGCCGGCATACTTTCTTGATTTTGAAAGCATCCAGTTTGCCGTACCCTTATGGGCAGGGACGCGCCCATATCAGCAACTGGTGTTCCAGTACAGCATGCACCGCCTTGACAAGGAGGGGAAGTTACAACACAGGGGATTTCTGGACCTGAGCGGGGATGATCCATCCCGTGCCGTTGCCGAAGCACTGGTGCGCGACTGCGGTAAAAAGGGGCCGGTGTTTGTGTATCATGCTGGCTTTGAAAAAACCCGTATCAACGAACTGGCCGCACGCTTTGATGATCTGGCCGAGGCCTTGCACGCGATCAATAAACGGCTGGTGGATTTATTGCCTATCATCAGAGAACATTATTACCACCCTGAACAACAGGGCAGTTTCAGCCTCAAGTATGTGTTGCCTGCGGTCGCCCCTGATCTTGATTACTCGGAACTGGAAGGTGTACAGGACGGGGGGATGGCAATGGATGCTTATGCCGAGGCCATTCAGCCTGATACCCCTGCGGCGCGCAAGCAGGAAATTGAACAACAATTGCTCAAATACTGTGAGCGGGATACCTTCGCTCTGGTACGCTTGTGGCAATTTTTGCAACAACAAACTCCAACACCACTGGTTTAAGCCATGCCTGAACGTACCAAAATCTATGACACCCTGATTCTTGCTATTGAGTTGCTACGACTCATTCCGAAAAACAGAAAAGTATCCGCCGGCGACTTGCACCGCCAGTTAGAAAAATTGGGACTGGAACGTGACCTGCGCACCATTCAGCGTCAATTACGCGATCTATCCGAACACTTTGATATTGAACGGGATGAAAGCGACAAGCCTTATGGCTATCGCTGGAAAGAGTACGCCGAGGGTTTTTCGGTGCCGACGCTCAACGAACAGCAATCACTACTACTGACCCTGGCCGAAGAGCACTTGCGTAACCTGTTGCCGCCCAACCTGATGCAATCCATGCAAGGATTTTTTGCTCAGGCCAAATATAATCTGGGTCCGCACAAGAAGGCCGGCCACAGCAGGGAATGGCTGTCCAAGGTGCGCGTTGTGAGTACCACACAACCCCTGATCCCTGCCAAAGTGGATAACAAGGTATTCACCGAGGTCAGTACCGCCCTGTACACCAACCATTGGCTGAAAGTGGATTACCAAAACGCTTCAGGCCACCGCGCCGAATACGAGGTCATGCCTCTGGGTCTGGCCCAGCAAGGCCCGGGCCTGTATCTGGTATGCAGATTCAAAGACCACGATAACGAACGCAGTCTGGCCCTGCACCGCATACGCAAGGCTCATACCACTACCCTTGGTTTTAAACGGCCAAAGGAATTTGATCTGAAAGAATATGACGACGATGGCCGCTTCGGTTTTGGCGAGGGCAAACGCATCCGCCTAAGCTTTGTGATTGACAAGGAGGCCGGTGCGCACCTGCTGGAAACGCCCTTGTCTCTGGATCAAAAAGTGGAAGAACGGGAGGATGGTTACAAGATTACCGCCACTGTGGTGGATAGCGGACATCTGCAATGGTGGTTGCAAGGGTTTGGGGAAAGGGTGCGCGGTGTTCGGCGCGGGAAGGTTAAGGGTGAGTAGGGATATGTCTAACAATCAAAGTGGCAAAAACGACGATGGGAAACTGTTCCATTGTAGCTTCTACGGCAAGGGCCGGCAGGAAGCTGCTCGTCGATTTGAATTGATGCACTCACCCTGATTGCCATTCGGGGAGTGGCATCTTCTATCTACTGCTTTTCCCTGTCTTCAGAATGCAGTTTCATGCGACATATCTTGTCGCTACCTGCGGGTACACTGTGCCCTCACTTGCTGGAGACAACTTATGAAAAGATATAGAAAACTGGTTGTGTCATCACCGACTAATCCCGATAAATTACACCCATTGGTTCACCTGTGGATATTGCGGATTCTGGTTCCGCTTGGTGGGTACCGGGAGCTGATTTATCGTTCTTCCCACTTTAATGATGATTCGATTGCCAGAGCGATAGGGCTGGGACATTGGATTGATCCGGAAGATCGCGAGTTTGACGGCAAGGCCGTACGGAAAGAGTTGCGGGAATTATACCGTCGCCGGAACGAAAAGCCGGCAAAAGCCCGGATGACCGGTTTTCTGGAACACAACATCAAACGTCTGAACAAACTGGTGGGACTGTCCAGAGTTGATAAGCTCATCTTTGAGTTTGCTGTGCTGATTAATCAGGATCGCATACTGGATGATGCAGCGGACTTGTTGGGCGATATCTCAACCATCAAAATGTATAGGGCATTGGCTACGATACTGGATATTCCAGAAGTAGAAATACGTACCGCCCTGAGTACACAAGGTGTGCTAAAACAGTCCGGGCTTCTTGGTGTTAGCGAAGGAAGTAATCGCTTGCGCGGGAAACTGGATATCATATCTGACAAGTTTTGTGATGGTCTGATTGCATCGGATGCAGACCCGATAGGTCTGTTAAGCAATTTAGTCACATCCGGCACACCGGCCATTTTAAACTTACGGGACTATTCCCATATCAGCGAAGAGCTGGCAGTGCTGAAACCTTATCTGCAAAACGCCGTTAAAAAGAAACACAAGGGCGTGAATATATTCATTCATGGCGCACCCGGCACCGGTAAAACTCAACTGGTCAAGGTGCTGGCGCGCTATCTGCATTGTGAGTTGTTTGATATATCCAGTGAAGACGAAGATGGCGAGCCGATTACGGGAAAAAATCGCCTGCGTGCTTATCGTATCGCACAATACTTTTTTGCCAAACGCCGCAACCTGCTTTTGTTTGATGAAATGGAAGATGTTTTTTCTGATGGTAGTCTTCCCTTCGGCAAACCCAGTACCGCACAATCCCACAAGGCATGGATTAACCGTATGCTGGAAGAAAACCCGGTGCCTACATTGTGGCTATCCAACTGTTGTTGCATTGACCCGGCATTTATCCGCCGATTCAAAATGATCATTGAACTATCGGTGCCACCCGCACGCAAGCGCCGACAAATAATTCACCAGGAATGTCACGATATTCTTCAGCCAACACATATTGACCGCTTGGCAAACTCGCCGGAACTGGCACCAGCGGTGGTAGCACAGACCGCAACGGTAGTACGCAGTATCCATAATGATCTAGGTAAAGAAGGTGCGGCAAAGGCCTTTGACATAATCATCAACAATACGCTGGAAACCCAGGGACACAAACCCCTGAAACGTTTTGACCCGAATCGTTTGCCGGAAACTTATGACCCGACGGTGATCAATACTGACAACAATGCACTGGAACTCGCCAAAGGCCTAATCAAGACACGGACCGGACGCCTGTGTCTGTATGGCCCCCCCGGCACCGGCAAAACCGCTTATGGCCGCTGGCTGGCGGAGCGGATGGATGTGCCCCTGCTAGTCAAGCGCGGCTCAGACCTGATATCCATGTGGGTAGGCGGGACCGAGAAAAATATCGCCCGTGCCTTTGCGGAAGCAGAACGGGAAAAGGCCCTGTTGCTGATAGATGAGGTAGATAGTTTTCTGCAGGATCGGCGCCGTGCACAAAGATCATGGGAAGTTACCGGAGTGAATGAGATGCTGACGCAAATGGAATCGTTTTCCGGCGTGTTTATTGCCTCTACCAATCTGGTGGACGGACTGGATCAGGCATCACTACGGCGCTTCGATTTGAAAATGATGTTTGATTATCTACGATCCGATCAGGCCTGGCGGTTGTTCAGTAGCCATTGCAAACAACTTGGTTTGCCCTTGCCCCGACCCGCCGAGCTGGAGCGCGAGATCAGATACCTGCCCAACCTGACTCCGGGTGATTTCGCTGCGGCAAGCAGACGCCATCGCTTCCAGCCAATAACATCGGCACTGGATTTGTTGCGGGCATTGTCGCAAGAATGTGAATTAAAAGAAAATAGCAACCGCAGAATCGGGTTTGTTTAGTCCTGTGCTGACTCAGGTACAGAGTTCACTATAGTGCCCTGCGTATTCTACAGTAATGTCTAGCCGAAGCCATGGATAGACAAAAACCCGTTCTAATCCGAATCTCTATCGTTCTGAGTTTTATTAACAACAGTTTCCAAAAACTTCATTGCCTGTTGTAATCGTTCTATCGTTTTTTGCATATCAATGCCTCCATTTTCACAAGGTACTCGATAGTCCTTACAGACACAGATTGTCATGTATTCGCCTCTCCTGATGCGTGTGGGCTCAACAGCCAGTTCATGGAATTTGGATTCTTCGCAAATACGCTCCTGCCAAGCCTTGCAAAGGTACCAGTGACCTTCTAGCTTGGCAGCCTCGCGTGACTCAGCTTGGATCTTGAAGCACAGCTCATCCTGTGCAAGCTGCAAATACAGGCTAGCACTTTCTTCAATGTCAAGAAATGACCACCAAAATCCGATAAAACCACCTCTGGCGTTATTAACCTTGCCCCAGCACCCCTTAAATTCTTCTTGGAGCCGGATATAGAAGCCTACCCATTGACTGTCTTCCCAGTCATCCATAGATTTGGTTTTGTAGGCCTGAACATCATTCTCAATCCCCTTCAGATAGTTCCAATAATCTAGCAGAATAGCGTTGTCTCCATCATATGAGTCCAATACCTTTAGAAGGTCAGCACGGAGAAAAGGTTTATATCCGCTTCTCTCAACATCTTCATAACTTGACTGGTACCAAGTTTGGATATATATGAGGATAATTTTATTCTCATCATAATCGCGGGCAATAATATCCTTGTACCGATCGAGTTGACCAGAGTGTTCCTCAGTTCCGACTTTGTCCTCTATCAAAATTGCGTATTTATCTGTGTCTTTTGCTTGAACTTTTCCATTCAGAATGCAAAGAATATCAATTTTATTATACTGTCGTTTCACATCTATGCTTTCAATAACCGCTGGCATAGATTTATTATGTTTACCGAAAAAAGCAGCGATTAATTCTTTTCCACATTTGTGCAGAGCTGAGTTTTTTTCTTCTAGCTGTAGTTTGATATCAGGATTAGCCCAAGCAAGTAACCAACAAATCCAAGCATCCTGCGACAGCTCACTGGTAGCATAATCAAAAAAGTTAGGGGGATTGATCATTATTTGCCAAGTCACGCGAAGGTGATCTACCTACTTATTGATAGACACTGGTTCGCCCTTTATTCCCACATAGAAAACAAGGATTTCTACGGTTTCGTCAGTGTCGTTATTCCCCTGATGCCAAGTGTTAACAACCTCAAGCACCGCATCTCCTGTTTTGAAGTGCATGGTTTTATTTTCTTCCGTGATAACGGTTAGTTCTCCCTTGAGTACAATGCCGCCAAGTATGAATGGGTGTTTGTGTACCGGTGTTTGTGATCTCGGCGGGAGGGTGACTTTTACGATGGTCATCTCCGGTTCGCCTTGTGGATAGTTGGGCAAGGTGGCGCCATCCCAGCTTTTGCCGCTTTTGGCAAGTACCTCAACCTTGATCTCTTCAGCCTGTGCGTGATGTAACAGCGATAATGTAAGACATATTGTAAAAAATAGTTTTTGCATGATTTTCTCCTTCTTTATTGAAAATGATAAGCCAGTTGTTCTTGTGTCATTTTACCCCTGCCAATAACACATCACAAACCTCGCGTACCGCCCCATCGCCTGCTGTGTTTTGTGTGATGTAGTCACACTCCCGTTTGATCTCGGGTACGGCATCGCCGGGGCAGGCGGCAAAACCAACGGCTTGCAGGCATGGCTTATCGCCTACATCGTCGCCTATGTATGCGATCTGTTGTAGCGGGATGTCCCATTTTGCCGCCAGTTGTTTCAGCAGGGGTAATTTATCGCTTATGCCTTTGTGGTATTCCTCTATGCCCAGTTTGTTCATTCGGGCCGTGACATAAGCGCTGTCTTCTGCGGTGATAATTGCGATCATCAGGCCCTGCTCTCGTAGTAAATTGATGCCCTTGGCGTCGCGGGTATCAAATTTTTTCATGGCCTCGCCTGTTTCGTTGTAATACATGCCGCCATCCGTCAAGGTTCCATCCACATCCAGAATCAGGGCTTTTATCTGCGCTGTTGCCGGTGCCCCGGCCCAACGCTCTTGCAGTAACAGGTATTCCGCCGCCGCCCAGTCAGCGGGTTCGTCTATTTCCAGCGCGGTGTCTGCGGGCATGCGATAGACACCGGTCTTGCCGCCGATACGGCATTTTTGTTCGCGCAGGATTGCCGCACGGGTGAAATAGAAGGCACCGTTTTCCACCAGTTCGCCGGCAAAATCCTGGCGGCGTGGTCTGTGCGCCGGATCATAATTTACCGGGACACCATCGGCCTGCCATAAAAAACGTTTTAGCGGTGCGACGGACAACAGGGAATCCAGCTGCTCTGCTTCAATCTTTTTTCTTGCCTCCTGAAAGTGGATCGCTCTGGTGAGCGGAGAAGTGGCCTGTATCAGGCAGATCATGTCAAACTCTTCTCGCGCCTGAAACTCCAGCATGACACTTTCAGTGCCGGCCGTATCGCTACTGCTTTCGGGGGAGCGATCAACTACCGTAACCTGTTCGGGAAACAGGTCAAGTACCGCCTGTCTAATTTCGTCGGAGTCGGTTGCCACATAAACGGCATCAAATATCCCCGAGGCAAGTGCTTGTTGCAGGCTCCAGCTGAACAGCGGTTTGCCGGCCAGACATCTTGTGTTTTTATCCGCGATGCCTTTGGAACCGGCACGCAACGGCATAAACGCAACCCAGCGCATCGGCTATACCTGCACGCCCTGAACCCGCTTCAATTTATCCCGCTGGGGTTTTTCTATCGGCATAATGGTGTCACTCTTCAGTGTCAGGGCCTTGGCGACGGCCTGTGCGTCGCGCACCAGACGGCGCAGACCATCCGGTTCCAGTGAGGCGGCGTGATCGGTGCCCTTCCATGTGCGATCCAGAGTGTAGTGGCGTTCAATCCAGCTGGCGCCCAGACTGACCGCCGCCATATCAACGGCAATGCCCAGATGATGGCCGGAATAACCGATCTCTTTCACGCGAGTGCCGAAATCCTGTTGCAGTTTTGTGACCTCCAGCATGCAGACTTGCTCAAACGGTACCGGATACCCGGAAGTGCAGGCATACAGGATGACGCGCTCGGCTGCGCCCCGTGCTTCCAGAAAAGCGACAATCCGCTCGGCTTCCGGTGGTGTCGTCATGCCCAGAGAGATATGTATATCACCCGTGTAGTCGTCGGCCAGCACTTCCAGCATCGGAAAGTTCAGGTTGGTTGCCGACGGCACCTTGATAAAATCCGGGCTCAGTGTTGCGATCTCGCGTGCCGAGGTCAGATCCCAGACGGAAGTGGAATAACCAATGCCGGTGTCCTTGCAGTGCTGTATCAATTCCGCATGTTGCTGCGTGGTAAATTCCAGAAACTCGCGATGTTCCCCGTAGGTATCACCGTAGCTGTTCACCGGGTTGGGATGCGGTGCGTTGTATTCCTCCTCGGATAACAACTCTTTGTTGTTACGTTTCTGAAACTTGATATAATCACATTTGGCGAAGCTCGCCGCTATATCTATCATCTCTTTGGCGATAGCCATATCGCCTTTGTGATTGCAGCCAATCTCGGCCACGACTTTTGGGGTGTTCATCTGCTTCTGTTACTCTCTGGTGTTTGCAGGCGCTACATCATACCACTATTTATATCTGTTGGAAGCCGTTTAGCCTGTACGGCTTATCCTGAACAGATGCCGGGAATGGGGTTCAACCTTGATCTGTTTGAAACGCCCGAGGATGGCGGCGAATTTTTCTATGCGTTGTTGTAGCTCAACTGCTGACAGTTCAGGGAAACGGTGATCATGGTAGGCGCGGCGGTTGGGGCCCGGTCGGTGCATATTAAGTTTGGTCAGCCATGCCTTGACTTTGGTGTATAACCACCCTGCCGCGAAAACCGGGAGGGGACTGGCGGGAGGGGGACGCTCGGCATAGCCTTTTGCGTCCATGATGTCCATGATGCGTTCGCCGGCCAGCGGGCCTTGCCGGGCGGCCAGATAGTAATCTATCAGGGCCTGACGCTCACTGCCGGTAGCGGCTCCCAGACTGCCGGCCAATACCTGCTTCAAGGTTTGCAACAACTCCTGCCGGCTGAAACACTGATGACTTAACCGGGTTGGCATGCCCTGAAAATCGTAATCGTAGTATTCATTGAAATTCGGCAGATAGGATATTGCCGGTACCTGCAAGCAGTATGCCTCCATGCCGGTGGTGCAACCGTTATGTATCATAACTTTTGTCGCCAGCAACCATGGCAGGATATTACCCTCGGTGCAGACCTGTATCTGCGCGTGTTTGTCGGCGAGCTCGTTATAGACATCATGCTTCTCGCTGGGGTGAGGCCGGATCACGATGCTGTGCTCGGGAAAGGTTTCAAGCAAAACCGGCACGATGGCCTGAAAATGATTCAGTATGGCTTGTTTGTGATCGCGCAGGCCCTCGGCAAACTTCAGGGTCATGCCTTTGCCGGCCTGTCCGAACCTCGGCCTTGCGCCCGGGCGATGCGAGGGCCGGAACAATCCGATACCGGGGATAAACGGGTTCACATCACTGAAATTGGTATTGATCAGGATAAAGTCACCGTACTTGCGCTTGAGATCATTCACCTCGGTGGCAAAATAGGGGCGCACTTCCTCACGCAACATATCACCGCGGGGATTGCCGGTGATATGAATGGGCAGGTCTTTCGGGGTATGAGGATATTCCCTGATAAGCTCGGCATTTTCCTGTCCCCAGGCGAACACGCATGACACCCGTTTTATCGTCACCGGGGATAAACGCAGACCAAAAAAGATCTCCTTCGGGGGATGCACCAGGGCCTCCTCTTCCCAGCAGACGATGTCGTGGCCTAGCATACGTATAATCTTGAACATCAGATTACTTATGCTGCGGGTACTCTTGGCTATATACACACCTGCCGGAATGGAGGCTATTGCAAAATGGCAATAGGCGCGGGAACCGAGCACAACCGGATAACCGCGCTCGGCGGCGATGCAGGCCAGCAGTAATTTGGCGTCCAATTCCCGTACCTGATTCTCTACGGGGATAATGAGGGTGGCGGCGGAATCAGTCATTGCGATCGTTCAATCTGTAAAATAGATGACAGTATAACAGTCGCCTGTGGTTTGCGATGCCTTAGTCAATGATATGTTCCAAATCCGCTTGCAGTAACTGCCAGCGCTGCTGTAACTCCTGAAACAATTGCCTGTTCTCCGTGATGAGTGCGATCTCGTGGTTTAGTAAAAAGGAAGGCAGGGTCCAATTATAGCTACCGGTCACCGACCAGCATTGGCTGTCAGTCTGCACCAGCATAAATTTTAAATGCATGGGGACGGGTTGCGTGTAACAAAGCCGCCGGAAATTGACGCCTGCCGCCAGCAATGTCTGCTCCACTGCCGGAGTGACGCGCCGCCGGGACGCTTCGGCGATGATATCAACCGTCACCCCGCGTCCGGCCAACTTGCATATACGCTTCACCGCCAATCCGGAACGAATATGTGAGGCGGCGATACTGACTCTGGCACCGCGGGTAACTTTTTCCAGCAACACCAGTATCGGATGTTCGGCACGGCGCGGCCAGAAATATAAATGAGTATCACCGGATTGTATGTCATTGGTGGCGGTGCGGCTGAAGCGATATAACAAGCCGGGGGGATTGTCATGCAGATGACGGGCGTGTGTTTGCAGATGTTGCACCAGCGTTTGATCTGTTATGCCCAGCAACAGGTTGTGACCTGTATTGTGGTCGCCCACCTCCTTAATGATGTCAGGTTGTTGTTCCGGCGTATCCCCCGAAGGGTTGAAAGAACCGATATAGGCGATGGGTTCGGGATGTGAAAAACAGTACAGTTTTTCGTGCAACTGTGGGCGCCAGGCACGGCCACGGGGAGCGGGGATGCCGGGTATGTTTATCAGGGTTAAACCGTTCCCCAGACCATCCTCAGCCTGTAATAGTTTTATTACGGCCTCGTTGGCGATGGCGGTGCGGGGTTTGGCCGACAGGGTCAATGTTATTGCAACACCGCGTTGTCTGGCCTTGATCAGGGCGCGGGCCAATTCGCGATCACGAAAATAATATGTCACCCAATCTATGCTGCCGCCTGCGGGTACTTGTTCAATCTTTTCCAGCAGTATATTACGC
>JBPCXW010000016.1:0-10071 GCA_051008185.1 Gammaproteobacteria bacterium | reverse complement strand
TTTTGTGATGCCCAGCGCCCGTTGCCATCCATGATGATGGCGATGTGCTTGGGCAGGGATGGTTCGGGCTTACTCATCAGGGGCGGCGGGTTGCACCCGGTTTGCATCGCTGCAATACCCGGCGGCTCAGATCTCCATCAGCTCGGTTTCCTTGGCGGCCAGCATCTTCTCCACTTGCTTGATGTGGGAATCGGTCAGTGCCTGTATCTTCTCCCCGTCCCGACGTTCATCATCCTTGGTAATCTCTTTGCCCTTCAGTTGTTCCTTTAGCCGGGCGTTGGCATCGCGGCGGATATTCCTGATCGCCACCCGTGCCTTCTCCACCTCCGCGCGCACCACCTTGATCAATTCCTTGCGTCTCTCTTCGGTCAGCGGCGGCAACGGTATGCGGATGGCGACACCGGCGGTCACCGGGTTCAGCCCCAGATCAGAACTGGTTATCGCCTTCTCTATATCCGGGATGGTATTTTTATCCCACGGCGTCACCGTCAGGGTGCGGGCATCGGTGACATTGATATTGGCGGCCTGATTCAACGGCACCACATTGCCGTAATAACTGACCTGAATATGTTCCAGCAGGCCGGGGTGGGCGCGTCCGGTACGGATGCGGGACAACTCGCCCTGCAATGACTCAATGGATTTACCCATCCGCTTGTCCGCCTCATCAAATATCTGTTGTGACATTATTGAACTCCCGCACTAATAAACCAATGTGCCTTCATCATCGCCCTGCGCCGCCCGCAACAAGGCACCGGCTTGCATCATATCCAGAACCCGTAACGGCATCTTGTTATCCCTGCATAACACCACGGCGGTGGTATCCATCACCGCCAGTTTCTTTTCTATGACCTCGTCATAAGTCAGTTTGTCATAGCGTTTGGCTTTGGGATCGGTCACCGGGTCCGAGGAATACACGCCATCCACCTTGGTTGCCTTGATCAATATCCCGGCATTGATCTCCACCGCCCGCAGACTGGCGGCGGAATCCGTCGTGAAAAACGGATTGCCGGTGCCGGCGGCAAAGATCACAACCCGACCCTTTTCCAGATGCCTGACCGCACGACGGCGGATGTAATCCTCACAGATTTCGTTCATCTGAATGGCGGACATCACCCGTGCGACGGCACCGAGTTGCTCCACTGCGTCTTGCAGGGCCAGTGCATTCATTATCGTGCCAAGCATGCCCATGTGATCGGCGGTGACCCGATCAATACCGGCGGCGGCAAGGCCGGAGCCGCGAAAAAAATTGCCCGCCCCTATTACCAGAGCGACTTCCGCCCCGTGTTTGTTCAGTTCATAAGTCTCACCGGCCAGCCTTTTGATCACGGTGGGATCGATCCCGAACCCGGCCTCGCCCAGCAAGGCCTCACCACTGAGCTTAATCAGAATGCGTTTGTATTTCAGTGCCGATTGTTTTGCCAATGCCGATGCCCCGCAGGTTAGCTCATCCCGGCCTGTTGCATGACTTCCTCGGCAAAATTATCCGCCTTTTTCTCTATCCCCTCGCCGACTTCATAGCGCACAAAAGACAACACCTCCGCCGCGTTATCCTGTAACAGTTTGGCGACATTGATATCCGGCTCCTTGACGAAGGGTTGGCCTAGCAACGCGATCTCTTTCAGAAACTTGCCGAGCCTGCCTTCAACCATCTTTTTGATGATGTCATCGGATTTGTCGGGGGTTTGGGCCTGTGCGGTCAGGATGTCTCTTTCCTTGTCCAGCACGGTCTGCGGGACATCCTGCTCGGTGATGTAAAGCGGCCTGCTGGCCGCGATGTGCATGGACAGGTCTTTTGCCAAGCCGGTGTTATCGGTGTTCAGTTCGGTTACCACGCCTATTCTGCTGCCGTGGATGTAACTGCCCAGCACGCCGCTGTTGGCATTGACAAGAGTAAAGCGACGGATGCTGATGTTCTCGCCCAGTCTGGCGACCAGTTCCTGACGCGCCTCCTCAACTGTTTTACCGGCACCATCTGCCAACGGCATCGCGGACAAGGCATCCAGATCCGCCGGTGCGTCGGCGACGATGGTGGTGGCAAGTTGCCCGACAAAGCCCAGGAAGCTTTCATCCTTGGCGACAAAATCTGTTTCGCAATTCACCTCCAGCAACATTGCCTGCTTGCCCGTCTCATCGGTCTTGATCGTGATGACACCTTCCGCGGCGATGCGCCCCGCCTTACCGGCGGCCTTGGCGATGCCTGACTTTCTCATCGCCTCTATGGCGGCCTCTATATCGCCCCCGGTTTCCTGCAAGGCTCGCTTGCAGTCCATCATACCGGCACCGGTTCTTTCTCTTAGCTCTCTGACTAATGTCGCTGTTATTGTCATTTGTCTTTCCTCACCTAGTCCTTAGCCTTTTTGTCGGCGGCTTTTTTGGTGGTTTTCTTCGCGGTTTTTTTGCTGGCCTTCTTTTTTTTGGTCTTCTTTTCTTTTTCAGTGGCGGCTTTGGTTTTTGTTGTGTCCTCCGTTGCAGTTTCTTCTGTAGTCTCTGTCGCGGCCCCTGTTGCAGTTTCTGCCGCAGTCTCTGTTACGTATTCCTCTGGTGTCTCTGCTACAAGTTCCGTTGGTGTCTCTGCTACGGGATTCGTTGATGTTTCCGCTACAGGCTCCGTTGATGTTTCCACTACAGGCTCCGTTGATGTTTCCGCCACAGGTTCCGTTGGTGTTTCCGCTACAGGCTCCGTTGGTGTTTCCGCTACAGGCTCCGTTGCAGTCTCCACTGCTGTTTCCGTCGCCGCTTTACTTTCAACATCAGCCCCCGTCACCGCATCGGCAACAACAGGCTCTTTTGCCGCGATCCGCGGCGGTGCCTTGCTCACCTTCTTCGCCGTTTTCTTCTTGATAACGGCACGATCTTTTTTATCCCCGGCAAGCAACTTGCCCTCCGCATCCAGTTCAACAAAATCATCCTTGCTATCACCGACTGCGGTTTGCACCGCCGCCTCATGCCCCTCAATAACCGCATCGGCAACCGCCTTGGCATACAAGCGTATTGAGCGGATAGCATCATCATTCCCCGGGATCACATAATCCACATCTTTGGTGCTGTTGTTGCTATCCACCACACCGACCACCGGGATACCGAGTTTCTTCGCCTCACTCACCGCGATATTTTCAAAACCGACATCAATGATAAACAGCGCATCCGGTATCCCCTGCATATCCTTGATACCGGACAGGCTACGCTCCAACTTTTCCAGTTCCCGCGTAAAGGTCAATACCTCCTTTTTACTCATGTGCCCGGTGCCGCCCTCTGTCTGCATCTCTTCCAGCTCGCGCAGTCGGTTGATGGATTGCTTCACGGTTTTGTAATTGGTCAGCAGGCCACCCAGCCATCTGCGATTCACAAAAGGCATCTCACAACGCTGTGCCTCCTCTTTGATGATCTGCTGTGCCGCACGCTTGGTGCCGACGAACAATATCGTGCCTCTGTGGGCCGCCAGCCTGTGGGTGAAATCCAACGCCTGCTCAAACAGAGGCAGTGTCTGTTCCAGATTGATGATATGGATTTTGTTACGCTGGCCATACAAATAGCCGGCCATCCGGGGGTTCCAGTAGCGGGTCTGGTGCCCGAAGTGCACCCCCGCTTCCAGCATCTCGCGCATGCTGATTTTAGTCATAATCATACTCCAGTCGGGTTAAGCCTCCGCATACCACGATTATTGACCCCAACGGCACAGGCCGCTCAGGCACCCCAATAACCGCTACGGGGTATGCGTGTGTGATTTAATCCCTGAGGGTTAATCAGGGTGTTTACCGCGCCCAAGCCGCATTAACGGCTATGAACGCGGGGGGCTTTATACCATACGAATACTGATATGGCAAGGTCCCCCCACCAAAGCAGGCTTCGCCTCCTTTGGCTCCCCCTCAAGGGGGGAGCAGTCACAATAGCTCCCCCCTTGAGGGGGAGCCGGTGGCACAAGGGCGTAAGCCCGCAGTGGCTCCGGTGGGGGGACGGACAATTACCATTGCCATAAATGCGGAGGCTTTATACCATAAGCCAGCCCGAACCGGCAGAAATAGCGAAAATTTCACTACCTCATGACCATACATATCAAATCAGCAGCAGAAATAGAGAAAATGCGACAGGCGGGCGGGTTGGCCTCGCAGGTGTTGTGCATGATTGGGGATTATGTGCAGGCGGGACGTAGTACACAGGAGTTGGATGCTATTTGCCATGACTATATTACCGGGGAGCTCAGTGCTGTGCCTGCGCCGCTGAATTATCGGGGGTTTCCCAAATCTATTTGTACCTCCATTAACCATGTGGTCTGCCATGGCATTCCCGGTAACAAAAAGTTGAAAGACGGCGATATTATTAATATTGATATTACTGTTATCAAGGATGACTACCACGGCGATACCAGCAAGATGTTTTTTGTTGGTGAGCCTTCAATCCGTGCCAGACGCTTGGTGGAAACAACTTACCAATGTATGAAACTCGGTATTGATATGGTGAAACCCGGTGTCAAACTGGGAGACATAGGCCATGCGATACAAGCCCACGCCGAGGATCATCGTTTCTCGGTGGTGCGGGAATATTGCGGCCATGGTATCGGCAAGGAGTTTCACGAGGCGCCGCAGGTGTTGCATTACGGTGAGAAAAACACCGGTATTACGCTTGAAGAAGGGATGACATTTACCATTGAGCCGATGATTAATGCGGGCAAGCGTCATGTCAAACTGTTGTCGGACGAATGGACGGTCGTGACCAAAGACCGATCGTTGTCAGCGCAATGGGAACATACCATCCTGGTGACGGCGAACGGACATGAGGTCCTGACCCGAAGACCCGAAGAAGAGTTTAATGGCTGAGCAGGCCGCCGCGGCAGTGCGGGCGGAGTTCCCGGATCCGTCTGTTTATGATCAGATCAGCGACGACGGGCTGTCTGACATCCCCCGTTTCAAACAACTGCTGGCGCAAGGCAACGATTATCTGGATCGCCGCTTTGCCGCCGGTGAGCCGGTGCGGGAACTACTGCAACAGCGGGCCCGGTTCATCGATCGCTTGCTGTGCCGTGCCTGGGACAAGCACATTGATCAGCCGAACACAGCACTGGTAGCCGTCGGCGGCTACGGGCGTAGCGAATTGCACCCCGGCTCCGATATTGATCTGATGATATTGATCAAAAGCCGTCGGACAAAAAAGATCAAACTGCAACTTGAAACCTTCCTGACTTTTCTATGGGATGTCGGTCTGGAAGTGCAACACAGCGTGCGCACCGTCAAGGAGTGCGTCAGAGAGGCCAGGACGGACATCACCATCGCCACCAATATCATGGAGGCCAGATTGTTGCAGGGGGATAGCGAACTCTACACCTCAATGTTACGCCTGACCGGCCCCGACAAACTCTGGCCCTCGCGCAAGTTTTTCGCGGCCAAATGGAATGAGCAGATTGAGCGGCACAAAAAATACGCCAACAGTGAAAATAATCTGGAGCCGAACATCAAGGAAGGCCCGGGCGGCTTGCGTGATATACAAGTCATCGCCTGGGTGGCAAAGCGTCACTTTGATGCGAGTAGCCTGCAAGAACTGGTCAAACACAAGTTCCTGCTGCCGCGTGAATATGAATTGCTGGATCAGGGGATGCAGTTTCTCTGGCGGATACGTTACGCCCTGCATACCATCACCGGGCGCAGGGAGGATCGGCTGTTGTTTGAACACCAGAAGGCCGTGGCGAAGATATTTGCTTATGAGTCCGGGGATAACCTCGCCGTTGAACAATTTATGAAAAAGTTTTACCGCACAGTCAAGGATCTGAAACTATTGAATGATCTGCTGTTACAACACTTTCAGGAACAGATCATTTACGCCAAACGCCGGGAAAAAATACGCCCCATCAACAAACGCTTCCAGATCAGAAACGGCTTCATTGAGGTATGCAATAATCAGGTATTCAAACGCTACCCCCCCGCCCTGCTGGAAATCTTTCTGCAGATACAACTGAACGCAAACATACAGGGCATCAGGGCCGGCACTGTCAGGCTGATCCGCAATTCACTTGATCTGATTGATGACGCCTATCGCGCCGACATCAGAAACCGCAGTCTGTTTATGGAGATCATCCGGCAACCGCACCGGGTCGGCCATGAGTTGCGCCGTATGCACAAATACGGTGTCCTCGGCGCCTACCTGCCCGAGTTCAAGCGCATTGAGGGTCTGATGCAGTTTGATCTGTTCCATGTCTATACCGTAGATGAACATATCCTGTCCGTGGTGCAATACATGCGCTGGTTCGGGCTGGAACAATATCGGCAACAATTCCCGGTCTGCCAGATCCTGCTGGAGACCGTACCGAAACAGGAACTGCTTTATCTGGCCGGCATTTTTCACGATGTCGCCAAGGGTCGCGGCGGCAATCATTCAACACTGGGTGCCGAAGATGCGCTGGAGTTTTGTCGCGCCCACGGCCTCAGTGAGTTTGACTCCAAACTGGTGGCCTGGCTGGTGGAAAAACATTTGCTGATGTCCATGACCGCGCAACGAGAGGATTTGAATAATCCCGAAGTCATCAATACCTTCGCCCGCAAGACCGGCGATGTGATGCACCTGAATTACCTGTATATGCTAACGGTGGCGGACATCAACGGCACCAACCCGCAACTGTGGAATAACTGGAAGGACTCACTGTTACTGAATCTATACAACAAAACATTGCAGGCCCTGCGCCGCGGTCTGGAAAACCCGATTGATAAAACCCAACGCATCAACGAGGTAAAAGAAAACTCACTGGCCCTGATCAAGGATAAACTCAAGCAGACGGCGGCCGTTGAACCCGTCTGGGCAAACCTGAGTGATGATTATTTCATACGCTATTCCGCCGATGAAATAAGCTGGCACACCTGCGCCATCATCAAACATGACCCCGCCCGCCTGCCGCTGATCCTGATGCGCGCCAAACCCGGCACCGGCACCAGTGAGATATTTGTCTATATGTTGAACAAGGACAACATCTTCTCCCGCATCACACAGACTCTGGACAACCTGCAACTGAATATCCTGGACGCGAGGATCATCAGCTCCGCCCACGGTTATACTCTGGACACCTTCATCGTGCTGGAAAACGACGGCAGCCAAATAAAAGGCCGGGAACGCAAGCGGCAGATCATGGCCGACATCCGGCACAGCCTGCTGCATCTGGATCAACCGCCAAAGCAAACCGACCGGGTGAAATCCAGACGCCTGAAACATTTCAAACACCCGGTGCAGGTCAGTTTTTCCATTGACGAATCAAACCGGCGCAATATCATGGAAGTCAGTGCCGCTGATCGCCCCGGTTTTCTGTCGGCCATCGGCACCGCCCTGGAGCATTGCGGGGCGCGCCTGCAAGCTGCCAAGATCGCCACCTATGGCGAACGGGTGGAGGATATATTTTTTATCACCGATCGGGAAAACGCGCTGATCAAAGATGAACAAAAGCTGGCATATCTGGATGACAACATCAGACAGGCACTGGAACCCGAGCAAGAACAGGAGCAAACAGCATGACAGCGGCACCCCGCTCCGAGGCGGAATTATTGCAACGGGCACAAGATCTGGCCGGCAAGACCCTGTCACAACTGGCGCAAGAGCTGAACCTGCAACTGCCGGCGACAGCAACACGCGGCAAGGGCTGGATCGGTCAGGCCGTTGAGCAATTCCTCGGCGCGACGGCCGGCTCCCAAGCCGAGCCGGACTTTCAGTATCTGGGGATTGAACTGAAGACCATCCCGGTGGATGCCGGACCGCGGGCAAAAGAATCCACTTTTGTTACCATGGTGCCGCATACAACGGCACTGGAGACGATCTGGCAGGATTCCAGCGTCTATCACAAACTCAGGCGGGTGCTCTGGGTGCCGGTGGAGGCAGGCACCGACATCGCCTTTGCCGGACGGCGCATCGGTAGCGGTTTTCTCTGGAGCCCGGACGCGGCACAGGAAAAAATCCTGCGTAGCGATTGGGAAGAACTGATGGAACTGGTAGGCTTCGGTGAGTTTGATAAACTCAGCGCAAGCATCGGGCAATACTTGCAGATCCGACCCAAGGCCGCCAATGCGGCGAGTGCGGTCAGGATTATGGATCACACCGCCGAGACAACCCAGACACTGCCCAGAGGATTTTATCTGCGCCCGACATTGACTAACGAACTATTACAAACAAACCGACAGACAGACAATGCAACAAACGATTGACAGAAAACTCTGCGTGGCACCGATGATGACACACACCGATCGGCATTTCCGCTACTTGCTCAGGCTGATCTCCAGCCGGGTGATGCTTTACACGGAGATGATCACCGGCAGTGCCCTGATACACGGCAATGCGGATAAACATTTGCGCTTCAACCGCGCCGAGCACCCGGTGGGCATTCAACTCGGCGGCAACAATGCGGCGGAGTTGGCGCGATGCGCTCGTCTGGCCGAGCAATACGGTTATGACGAGATCAATCTCAATGTCGGATGCCCCAGCGACCGGGTCAAGTCCGGTATGTTCGGTGCCTGCCTGATGTTGCAACCACAGACGGTGGCCGATTGCGTCAAGGCCATGCAAGACACTTGTGCCCTGCCGGTCACGGTAAAAACCCGCATCGGCGTAGATCAGCAGGACAGCTACGAACAACTGGCCGGTTTCGTGGAAACTGTTGCCGCCGCAGGCTGTCATACCTTTATCATTCATGCACGCAAGGCCTGGCTGTCCGGTTTGAGCCCGCGACAAAATCGCACAGTCCCGCCGCTGATGTATGAACGGGTGTATCAAATAAAACAGGATTTCCCGCAGTTGGAGATCATCATCAACGGCGGCATCGATGATCTGCAACAATGCAAGACCCATCTGCAACAGGTAGATGGCGTAATGGCAGGACGGGCCGTCTGCCACAACCCCTGGTTGCTGGCCACGGCCGATCAAGAGATCTTCGCCTGCCCCCACGCGCCGCGACACAGAGCGGTGGTGATACGCGATTACATGGAATACATACAACAACAATTACAGCAAGGTGAAACATTACACGCGATGTCCAGACACATACTCGGCCTGTATCAGGGCCAACGCGGCGCCCGAGCCTTTCGCCGTTACCTGAGCGAACACGCCCACAAGCGGGATTCAGGCGTTAAAATTATAGAAAAGGCGGTATCCTTCATTCAGGCGGTGTAGCGAACCAATGTCCCCCCACCGGAGCCACTACGGGCTACGCCCTTGTGCCACCGGCTCCCCCTCAAGGGGGGAGCAATATTACCGCTCCCCCCTTGAGGGGGAGCCAAAAGAGGTGAAGCCTGCTTTGGTGGGGGGACCAACAAAAAAACTGAATCACTAACAGAGCAGCAAAAAACATGAAAAAACTACTCCACACACTAACACTCACCCTACTAACCATGACCTGCGTCGCCGAAGACACAGCAATGACCGACAAACAAAAACTCAGCTACGCCCTCGGCGTATTCTTCAGCCAAAACATCATGCAACAAAATATAGAACTTGACGAAGCAAGCTTCCTCAAGGCCGTCAGTGATGTCCTGCACGACAACCCGTTACAACTAACCCCGGAAGAAATACAAGCCGTCTTTACTGATTTTCGCGCCAAAGAGCAGCAACAAAAACAAGCCCTGGCCGAACAAAACATGGAAGCAGGCCAACAGTTTCTCGCTGACAATAAAAAACAAAAGGGCGTGATCAGCACCGCCAGCGGTTTGCAATACAAGATCATCAAACCCGGCGCAGGCGACAAGCCCTCCCCCGACGGCACCTATACCGTGCATTATCGCGGCACACTGATAGACGGCACTGAATTTGACAGTTCCTATTCCCGCAACCAACCGTTCAGTTTCAAACTCAACGGCGTCATTGCCGGCTGGCAAGAGGCCCTGCCGTTGATGCGCACCGGTGCCCGCTGGCAGTTGTTCATCCCAGCCGAACTGGCCTACGGCGAGCGCAGTCAGGGACAGATCATCGGCCCGCAATCCACACTGGTGTTTGAAGTAGAATTGTTATCGGCGGAATGAAACACATCATCAGACACGGCCTGTTGTTGGCACTCGTCTTGTCCGGCAGCAGTTGGGCAACCCCCGTAGCAGACAGCGAGGCCCTGGCCCTGTA
>JBPCXW010000015.1:0-9066 GCA_051008185.1 Gammaproteobacteria bacterium | reverse complement strand
CACCAGCACGAATAGCTCCCCCCTTGAGGGGGAGCCGGTGGCACAAGGGCGTAGCCCGTAGTGGCTCCGGTGGGGGGACATTGCTGAGTTTGTTTCATAAGTACTGATCCGCTACATCGCAAGGAACTCTTTGTCAATGCAGGTATAATGCCGGAGAATTGATGGCTACCCGACGAGCAATGAAACTATTCCCCTCAACAAGCTGTTTGTTACTGCTACTGTGCCTCAGCATCGGCGCGCAGGCCGGACAGCTGCGGGTGTTTGTCAGCGTCGCCCCGCAGAAGTTTCTGGTGGAGCGGATCGGCGGCGATACCGTTGATGTGCGGCTTATGTTGCAACCCGGTCATAGTCCCGAGTTGTATGAGCCGTTGCCCGGACAGTTGGCGGCGCTGGAGCAGGCTGATATTTATTTCCGTATCGGTGTGCCGTTTGAGGAACACTGGCGGGAACAACTTCGCTCCACCGGGGATTTGACTGTGGTGAATTGTTGTGATGATCCGCCCGGTGCTACGGAAGCTGATCCGCATGTCTGGACCAGTCCGCCGTATATGATGCGGCTTGCCGGATTGATCAAGCAACACTTGCAACAACAGCGTCCGCAACATCGGGCACTGTATGAGCGGAACCATGACGGCCTGCTAACGGATCTGGAATCACTGCATCAATACATCCGGCAACAACTGTGGCAGCGTTCCAAATCGTCCGTGTTTGTCGTGCATCCGTCCTGGGGACATTTTGCCGAGGCATACAACTTGCAACAGCATGCACTGGAAAGACATCACGGTCATGTGGGCATACGCGGCATGGTGGAGCTGGTGCGCTTGGCCAGACAGGAGAAGGCGAGTGTGTTGTTCAGTCAGCGGCAGTATCACCTGGCCTCGGCCGCGACATTCGCAGATGAGATCAATGCCGAGATCGTCATGCTTGATCCGCTGGCGGAGGACTATCTGAACAATATGCGCTATGTGGCGCGGCAGTTTGCCAGAGCGGTGCAATAATGTCTGCGGTTATTACGATAAACGATCTGAATTTTAGCTATGGCACCGTGCCGGTGCTGGAGGGGATCAATCTGGAGATTCAGGCGGAGGAATTTTTTGGTTTGATTGGGCCTAACGCCGCCGGCAAGAGTACGCTTGTCAAACTGTTGCTGGGATTGTTGCAACCGGATAGTGGCAGTATCCGGATCAAGGATCAGACACCGGCCAGGGCCAGAGATATTATCGGTTATGTCCCGCAGCATGCCTCTTTTTCCCGTGACTTTCCGGTCATGGTGGAGGAGGTCGTAATGCTGGGCAGACAAGGCCGCGGTTTTGGTCGCGGCTGGTTCAATCGGCAGGATAAAAGTGCGGCCGCCATCGCGATGCAGGCGGTTGAGATCGATCACATCGCAAGCAAGCCGATAAAGAATATCTCGGGCGGGGAGTTACAGCGTATGCTAATCGCCAGGGCACTGATCGGTAATCCGGAGATATTGATTCTGGATGAGCCCACTTCAAATATAGATTTGCAAGCGGAGGAAAATATCTTCTCCTTGCTGAAACACTACAATGAACATATCACGATCATCGTGGTTTCCCATGATGTGGCGTTTATTTCCGGTTATGTTCATCGGGTAGGGTGTCTGAACAGGACCCTGGTTTGCCACGAGACTGCATCCATAAGCGGCAAGACCATAGAGGAACTGTATGGCAGTTCTATCAGGATGATCCAGCACACCTCGGGGTTGAAATGACCGACTTCTTTTCCGCACTTGCCGAATACGGGTTTTTGCAACGGGCCTTGCTCGCCTGTGTGCTTGCGAGCATCGGTTGCGGCATCATGGGCAGTTATGTGGTGGTGAAACGGGTCGGGTTTGTCGCCGGTGGTATCGCCCATACTATTCTCGCCGGTATGGGGATTGCCTATTATCTCGGCAACTCACCGTTGACAGGGGCGTTGATCTGCGCGCTGATCGCCGCGCTGTTGATTGGTCTGATCAAATTACGCTTCAAGCAGGACGAGGATATTCTTATCGCGGCGTTCTGGTCCGTCGGAATGGCGATTGGTGTGATCTTCATCTCCCGCACCCCGGGCTACAATGTGGATTTGATGAGCTATCTGTTCGGCAACATCCTGCTAGTGACCAGACTGGATCTGATACTGATGTTGATACTGGATGTGGTGATAGCAGGGGCGGTGTATTGCTGTTACAAACAGATCCTGGCCAGCGCGTTTGATGAAGAGTTTGCCCGCCTGCGCAAGATCAAAGTGGAGGCAATCTACATCATGATGCTGTGCCTGATCGCCCTGACCGTAGTGTTACTGGTGCAGATAGCCGGCCTGATTCTGGTCATAGCCTTGCTGATCCTGCCGGCCGCCAGCGCGGCCCTGTTTGTCACTTCACTGCGTAACATGATGTTGTTGGCGATCCTGTTCAGCCTGTTGATCACCACCGGCGGTCTGGCCCTGTCATACAGACCGGATCTACCGGCAGGGGCCGGCATCATTGTATTCGCGGGTATGTTCTACGGCCTGTCGTTGCTGGTGTGCTCGCGCCTGCACCGGCGTTAGTGCGCGTCCCCTAGCCGGGCGGCCAGGTGAATGAACGCCCGGCCAGGATGTGTAGATGCAGGTGAAACACCGTCTGCCCGGCATCGGCACCATTATTGACCACCAGCCGATAGGCGTCGGCCACCCCCAATTCCTGTGCTACCTTGCCCGCCGCCAGCATAAGATGACCGAGCAGGGCCTGATCCTCGGCCTTCGCCTCCGCCAGCCGCGCGATGGGTTGTTTGGGAATGACCAACACATGCACAGGGGCCTGTGGATTGACATCCCTGAAGGCCAGACATTGATCATCCTCATAAACAATATCCGCCGGTATTTCCCGATTAATAATTTTACTGAATATGGTATCTGTCATTTGTTTGTCTCTGTGGTTAAGTGAGTTGATGGATTATACCCGGATTCCCCCCACCAAAGCAGGCTTCGCCTCCTTTGGCTCCCCCTCAAGGGGGGAGCAATAAAAGCACGAATAGCTCCCCCCTTGAGGGGGAGCCGGTGGCACAAGGGCGTAGCCCGCAGTGGCTCCGGTGGGGGGACATTGCAATTTATAATCCCCTATAATCCCCCAACTACTGACTGACTCACCCACAAAACATCCATGAAAAAATACTATGCCAATCTACGCCGGGATTACCATCAGGCCGCGCTTGATGAGAGCAATATGGCCTCTGATCCCGTCAAACAGTTTGAGGTCTGGCTCAACGATGCGATTGACAAGGAACTGGAATTGCCGAATGCGATGGTGTTGGCCACGGTAACAGAGCAGGGCCGCCCCGCCGCACGTTATGTCTTGTTGAAAGAACTGGATGCAAACGGCTTCGTATTTTTCACCCACTCGGCAAGCGACAAAGGCCGACAACTCGCAAACAATGCATTCGCCGCGCTGGTGTTTTATTGGGGCCCGTTGCACAGACAGGTTCGTGTTGAAGGTAGTGTAACGATGGTGACAGCCGCGGAGGCGGATGCCTATTTTGCCACCCGGCCTTACGGTAGTCGGCTTGCCGTTTGGACAGCCCCGCAAAGTGATGTGATACCGGATCGGGCATTTCTGCAAGACCGTATGCAGGCACTACAACAACAATACCCCGACCAAAATAATGTGCCGCGCCCGGATGACTGGACCGGCTACCGGCTACGCCCCGATAAAATGGAGTTCTGGCAGGGACAGGAAGACCGTCTGCATGATCGCATCGCCTATACCCGGCAACAAGATGGCTGGCTCATACAACGGCTGGCCCCCTGACAACAGGCGATTGCCAATCTCAACACCAACAAGAGGCCTGCCGACAATACTGCACTGCGCGGCGGTCATCCACAACCGTCGCCATCGCCAGCCTGACCTCAATCAACTCTTGCGAGCTTTCTTACCACCTTTGGCCCAAGCATACCGGCCACCTCTGCCGCCGCAACGCTCATTCAGGGATTTGGCGTATCGGTTGGCATACGCCGTTACCTCCCTCAATGTGCCCTGACGGCTACCGGTTATCCGGGAATTGCCCTGACCTATAACATAGCAATACCAGTTACCGTTGGCCCCTTTGGGGGGATCAACCTTGTCAACACTGATGACAGGGTATCTGTCCGGTTCCCGTTGCTTTGTTGCTGTTTCAGCCATCCACCTGACCGACCAGGGTAACTTGTGTCGCCTGCATTCCTTTAGGACCTTTTTCGGCCTCAAACTTCACTTTCTGACCATCACTTAGTGATTTATAACCATCGCTATCAATCACTGAATAATGAACAAACACATCATCACCACCCTCATCAGGAGAAATAAACCCAAAACCTTTGGAGTTGTTAAACCACTTGACTGTGCCCTCTTTCATCTTGTATCACCTCGAAAAAATTTCAAACAAATAAATTACCGAACCCCCGATTATATGACCACAAAACAGGTGTCCATAAACAGCTGCTACTTAAACATACTAATACGAGGCAATTTGCAGAAAATAATGCTGTACTACTGAAAAATAACCACGATGTTGATGCAACTGATATCGGGATTATATCCCGATATGGCTACAGGATACATAAAAAAGCCCCTGATAGCCATTATTCCTGCGTTTTTTTCTTCAATTCTTCCAGTTCTGCATCTATTTTGTGCAGGTGATCCAGCATGGTTTCCATCGCATTTTGCACCGGATCGGGCATATCCTTGCCTGCGGCGTAGGCGTCAAAACCGATTTTCTCCGCCATCGCCTCCCGCCGTGCCTGTTGCTCATTATCCTGTTCCTTTTTGACAACGATATGACCGGGGATGCCGACAACGGTCGCCTCCGCGGGCACATCCTTGACCACTACCGCGTTGGAGCCGACCCGCGAGTTCTCACCCACAACAACAGGCCCCAACACCTTGGCACCGGCGCCGATGATGACGCCGTTCTCAAGTGTTGGATGACGTTTGCCTTTCTGCCAGCTTGTGCCGCCCAGGGTGACGCCGTGATAGATGGAGCAGTCATCGCCGATATCGGTGGTCTCACCGATGACGATGCCCATGCCGTGATCAATAAAGAAGCGCCGTCCGATACGGGCACCCGGATGGATTTCTATGCCGGTAATAAATCGGGCAAGGTGGCTGAACAGGCGCGCCGGCAAGCGCAGGCGGCATTGCCACAGCCAGTGATTGAAGCGGTGTAGCAGGATGGCATGTAGTCCCGGGTAGGCAAGCAGGGCCTCAATGGTGCTGCGGGCCGCCGGGTCTCTGTCAAATATAACCTGAATGTCTTCTTTGAGTCGTGCAAACATATACGGTGTTATACAGGTAGCAGTCTGATCTAATCAAGTAACTTTTTGATGCTCTCAATGCGGGCCTGGGTGTGGCGCATTTTTTTCTCGGCCTCCGCCTGTTTCTCCCGCTCACCGGCGATGACCTGTTCGGGTGCCTTGCGAACAAAATTATCATTCTCCAGTTTGCTGGTGGCGCGCTGTTTTTCCGCTTGCAGTTTTTGCATGGTCTGTTCCAGTCTGGCGAGTTCCATCGCCGGGTCAATCAGATCGGCCAGTGGGATGACAATGGTCATGTCGCCTGCCAGGGCGGTGACGGCATCGTCCGGCTCCTGTTTGACGGGTTCTATGCCGCTCAGTCTGGCAATGGATTTGATGGCCTCGCCATTGGCCTGTAACCACACCTGCTCTTGCTTGCTGCCGCCCTTGTGTTGTATCGCCAGCAATTTACCGGGGGCGATGTCCCGCTCGGCGCGGATGCGGCGCACCCCGAGGATGAATGATTTTAGCCATTCTATCTCTGCCGTGGCGGCGTCGTCACGGGTCAGGTCAGTGGCCTGGGGCCAGGGTTGCAACATGATCGTATCCGCCTTGAGTTGCACCAGTGGGGCGATCTTTTGCCATAGCTCCTCGGTGATAAAAGGCATGAATGGATGCAGTGCCCGTAACAATATCTCCAGCGCGGTCAGCAGTGTGAGCAAGGTGCCGCGTTTTTCTGCATCGTCGGTATCGGCACTGTTGAGTCTTGTCTTTGCCAATTCCAGATACCAGTCACAATATTCATCCCAGGTGAATTCATACAGGGCCTGGGAGGCCAGATCAAAACGGTAACCGCTGATTCCGTCTTCAAGCTGTTGCAGTGACTGTGCCAGACGGCTGATGATCCAGCGCTCTGCGACACCGGTTCGGGTCTCGCCCGTGTTCGGATCCAGATCGACGGCCTCTACTTGCAACAAGACAAAGCGCGAGGCATTCCAGAGTTTGTTGCAAAAGTTTCGGTAGCCCTGAATGCGGCCCACATCAAAACGAATATCACGGCCTTGGGTTGCCAGTTGGGCGAAGGTGAAACGCAGTGAGTCGGTGCCGAAGGCGGCGATGCCGTCAGGGAAGTGTTGCCGGGTGGCCTTCTCTATCGCCGGGGCCAGTTGCGGTTGCATCAAGCCGCTGGTCTGTTTGCTTAGCAGTGCTTCCAGCTCAATGCCGTCAATCAGATCAATCGGGTCCAGGATATTGCCTTTGGATTTGGACATCTTCTGTCCCTCGGCATCCCGTATCAGGCCGGTGACATAGACCTCCCTGAAAGGCACCTCGCCGATGAACCTGAGGCCGAGCATGATCATCCGCGCCACCCAGAAAAAGATGATGTCAAAACCGGTAACCAGAACACTGGTGGGATAGAAGGTCGTCAACTCCGGGGTTTTTTCCGGCCAGCCCAGCGTGGAAAAAGGCCAGAGTGCCGATGAAAACCAGGTGTCCAGTACATCCGGGTCCTGTGTCAGCGTTACATCCGTAGCGAGTTTGTGTTCTGTGCGAACGGCCGCCTCGTCCTCGCCTACATAGATGTTACCGGCATCGTCATACCAGGCCGGGATGCGGTGCCCCCACCAGAGTTGTCTGGAGATGCACCAGTCCTGAATGTTGTGCATCCAGTCAAAGTAGGTCTTGGTCCAGTTTTCGGGGACGAAGCGTATGCTGCCGTTTTCAACCGCGGCAATCGCCGGTGCCGCCAGTGGTTCAACCTTCACATACCATTGATCGGTTAGGTAAGGTTCTATGACGGCCTGTGAGCGATCACCGCGCGGCACCATCATTTTGTGCTCAGCCGTTTTCTCCAGTAGCTCGGCGGCCTGCAAATCACTGACGATCTGTTTGCGTGCGTCATACCGATCAAGCCCGCGGTAGGCCTCCGGGGCCTGTTCATTGATCTTTGCATCATCGGTAAAGATGTTGATCATCGGCAAGTCATGCCGTTGCCCGATGGCGTTGTCATTGAAGTCATGCGCCGGGGTTATCTTGACACAGCCGCTACCGAATTCCGGATCAACATAGTCATCGGCAATCACCGGAATCGTCCTGCCGGTCAGTGGAAGTTGCAACTCCTTGCCCAGCAACTCGCGGTAACGCTCATCATCGGGATGCACGGCGACCGCGACATCACCCAGCATCGTCTCCGGCCGTGTCGTGGCGACGGTGACATGGCCTTTGCCATCCACTCGCGGATAGCGTATGTGCCACATATACCCCTGCTCTTCCTCGGCGATCACCTCCAGATCGGAAATGGCCGTCAGCAACACCGGGTCCCAGTTCACCAAGCGCTTGCCGCGATAGATCAGACCCTCCCGATACAACTGAATAAAGACCTCCTGCACGGCATGGGACAGACCCGCATCCATCGTAAAGCGCTCCCGACTCCAGTCCATTGAACTACCGAGGCGACGCGACTGCCGACTAATCGTATTGCCGGATTCATTCTTCCAGTCCCAGATAGCGGCCGTGAATTGTTCCCGCCCCAGTTGATGCCGGTCAGTACCTTTTGCCTCCAACTGTCTTTCCACCACCATCTGTGTGGCGATGCCCGCATGATCGGTGCCGCACTGCCACAGGGTTTTGACACCGTTCATACGCTGATAACGGATCAGGACATCCATCAGCGTCTGCTGAAAGGCGTGCCCCATATGCAGACTGCCAGTCACATTCGGCGGCGGCAAGACTATACAGTAGCCACCATCACCACCACCTTGCGGCATAAAGTAGCCCTTGTCTTCCCAGTGCTGATACCAGACGGTTTCAATAGCGTTCGGGTTATAGGTTTTGTCCATTGTGCCAATCAGAGATTGTGGGTATGCAACTCACAGTCCTGCTCCTTATACTGCCGGTACAATTCCCTGGCGCGTTGTTTATGTTCGGTCTCGGCACTGACCAGTTCCAGTACCCTTGTGTAGCCCTGACAATCCTGCGGCTCAGTATGGCAGAGATCGATCAACACATCGGTCTGCCTCGGCGGCATACCGGGCCAGCCGATAGTGACGGCGTATTGCCCCGCCTCCGGATCATCCGCAAGGACATGCGGCAGGAAGCTGATGTCCCTGAATGTCCACAGACTGTCATCCAACTGTTGCGCCTGTTCTTTATCACGGGCCTGAATATGCACACCCTGCCCCTCGGAGCGGGCCTTGCTGGTGAGGTTACATACAAACCGCGGCGGGATGTTATGTTCCGACAGAATATAAAAATCAACCCTGGGCATGCAGCATCATCCGCTCTATGCACCCTTGATCCGTTGCATGATGTATTGCACCAGCATCGGCACCGGCCTGCCGGTGGCGCACTTGTTCTTGCCACTGACCCAGGCCGTGCCGGCGATGTCCAGATGCGCCCAGCGGTATTTGCGGGTGAACTTTGCCAGAAAGCAGGCGGCGGTGATGGTGCCGGCATCCCTGCCGCCGACATTGGCCATGTCGGCAAACGGACTGTCTATCTGTTTTTCATATTCCTTCCACAACGGCAACTGCCAGACCCGGTCACCGCTGGTCTCGCCGGCCTGCAACAGGTCTTTCACCAACGGCTCGTGGTTGCTCATCAGGCCGCTGGCGTGGTGACCGAGGGCGACGACACAGGCACCGGTCAAGGTGGCGATGTCAATGACCACATCGGGGTTGTAACGGTCGCAGTAGGTCAGGGCGTCGCACAGGATCAGACGGCCTTCGGCATCGGTGTTCAGCACCTCAATGGTTTGGCCTGACATACTGGTAAAGATGTCCCCCGGCTTGGTCGCCTTGCTGCCGGGCATGTTCTCGG
>JBPCXW010000014.1:0-12168 GCA_051008185.1 Gammaproteobacteria bacterium | reverse complement strand
AAGCAGGCTTCGCCTCCTTTGGCTCCCCCTCAAGGGGGGAGCAATAATAGCTCCCCCCTTGAGGGGGAGCCGGTGGCACGAGGGCGCAAGCCCGTAGTGGCTCCGGTGGGGGGCATTGCTAATTGGTCTCCCATTCACCACAGATGATATACTACACAGATGCAATCACTCACCAACAAACGAATTTTACTCGGTGTCAGCGGCGGCATTGCGGCCTACAAGAGTGCTGAGCTGGTGCGCCGCTTGCGCGAGCAGGGGGCGGAGGTGCGGGTGGTCATGACCCACTCCGCAGGTGAGTTCATTACCCCGCTGACCATGCAGGCCCTGTCCGGTAATCCGGTGGCCACGGAATGGTCGGATCAAAATGACGGGGCGGTTATGGAACATATCGATCTGGGCCGCTGGGCGGATTGCATTCTGGTGGCACCGGCCAGTGCAAACTTTATGGCGCGGCTGACGCACGGCATGGCGGACGATCTGCTGGCCGCCTTGTGTCTGGCCGCCGATGTGCCCCTGCTGCTGGCCCCGGCGATGAACCGGCAGATGTGGCAGAACCCGGCCACGCAGGAGAACAGTCACTTGTTGCAGGCGCGCGGTATTACCTTGTTGGGCCCGGGGGAGGGCGATCAGGCCTGCGGTGAAACCGGCCCCGGTCGTATGCTGGAACCGGCGCAACTATTACAGGGGCTGACAGAATTATTCAACCAACCGATCCTGGCCGGGACATCGGTGATGATAACCGCCGGTCCCACTCAGGAGCCGATTGATCCGGTGCGCTACCTCAGCAATCACAGCTCCGGCCACATGGGTTATGCCGTCGCCCGCGCGGCGGTGGAAGCGGGTGCGGAGGTGACTCTGGTATCCGGCCCGGTGGCACTGAGCCCGCCGCCATCGCTACGCTGTGTCAAGGTGCAAACCGCCAGAGAAATGTATGACGCAGTGATGCAGGGCATCGCCGCTACCGACATCTTCATCGCCACCGCCGCCGTTGCAGACTACGCTTGCGTTGATAGCGCACACAACAAGATCAAGAAGACCCAAACAAGACTGACTCTGGAACTGGAAAGAAACCCGGATATCTTGCAACAGGTGGCCGCCGCCGGTAACGCCCCGTTCACTGTGGGCTTTGCCGCCGAGACAGAAGCGGTGGCCGAGCATGCCAGACAAAAATTGCGGCAGAAGAATCTGGATTTGATCGCCGCGAATCAGGTTGGAACGGATTGCGGTTTCGGTGATGTGGAGAGCGCGCTGGAACTTATCTGGCAAGATGGTGCGGAGACTTTATCATCGGCATCAAAAGACAAACTGGCCAGACAACTTATTCAACGGGTGGCGCGGCAGTATCATCAACAACGGGCCGGTGGCGCCAACGTTCTGCCCTGGAAAAGACCCGCGGGGCAACATTGACCAGCGGTGCGGCCGCCGGTATTGATGCCGGTATTTTTCGTGCCTATGATATTCGGGGTCTGGTCAAGCAAAACTTTACTGCCGAGGTAGTCAATCAGATCGGCAAGGCCATCGGCTCGGAGGCGTTGCGCCGGGGTCAGCAGGGCATCGCCGTCGCCAGAGACGGACGCAATTCCAGCCCGGAACTGGCGGGCAGTCTCATCGCAGGTCTCAGGGCTACTGGTCGTGATGTGATTGACATCGGCATGGTGCCGACACCCTTGCTGTATTTCGCCACCCACCACCTTGATCTACGTAGCGGCGTGATGCTCACCGGCAGTCACAACGGGCCCGAATACAATGGTTTGAAGATCGTGCTGGACGGTGAGACGCTGGCGGAAGGGGCGATTGAAGATCTCTACAAGCGCATTGTCGCGGCGGATTTTGAAAGCGGCGAGGGCGGCTTGCAAACGCTGGACATCACGGCGGATTATGTGCAGCGTATCAGCTCGGATATTCCTGATGTCGCAGAGCGGCCGTTGCAGATCGTCATTGATGCCGGCAACGGGGTGGCGGGTGCGGTGGCACCGCGTCTGCTCCGCGCCCTGGGGCATGAAGTGATAGAACTGTTTTGTGAAGTGGATGGCGACTTTCCGAACCACCATCCCGATCCGACCCGTCCCGAAAACCTGCGCACCATTATAGATAAAGTCAAAAGCGAACAGGCCGATGTCGGTTTTGCCTTTGACGGCGATGGTGATCGTCTGGGTGTGATTGACAACAACGGCAAGATCATCTGGCCGGACAGACAACTGATGTTGTTCGCTACGGATGTCCTGAGCCGCAATGCAGGGGCGGCGATCATCTATGATGTGAAATGCAGCCGCTACCTCAGGGATGTTATTGAGGCCGCCGGCGGCAAGGCGGAGATGTGGCGCACCGGTCACTCGCTGATCAAGGCCAGGATGAAAGAGCGTGACGCGCCGCTGGCAGGCGAGATGAGTGGTCATATCTTTTTCAAGGAACGCTGGTACGGGTTTGATGATGCCTTGTATGTCGCCGCGCGCATGGTTGAGATCGTGGTAAATAGCGGTAGCAGTGTTGCCGATCTGTTTGCCGCACTACCGGAGGGTGTCGCCACGCCGGAGATAAAGGTAGAGGTAGCGGAGGAGCAACATCAGGCCGTGATGCGCGGGCTAAAGGAAAAGATGCCGTTCTCCGGTGCGGAGTTGATTGATGTAGATGGTATAAGAGTGGAGTTTGCTGACGGTTGGGGATTGATCAGGCCGTCCAACACCACGCCTTGTCTGGTGTTGCGGTTTGAAGCGGAGGATGAGGCGGCACTGGATCGTATCCGGCAGGAGTTCAATGGTTGGTTGCAATCCGTCAATCCGGCGCTGACGATCCCGGACGGCAATGGCTGATCCTGAATGTTACCCCGTCGTTATCCCGTACTGTTTCTGATAACGCCGCACCTGTTCCAATTCTTTGTCATACCGGGTCTCGTTTTGCATAAACTCTATTAGCTCAGCCAGACAAATGATATTGATAACCTTCAAGCCATGCCGTTTTTGTATCTCATCAATAGCGGACTCACCCTGCTTGCCTTGCTCTTGCCGATCCAGCGCGATGATTACAGCAACGGCCTGCGCCCCTTCGGAACGAAGCAACTCCACAGAATAATCCACCGAGGTGCCTGCCGTGATCACATCATCAACAATCAACACCCGTCCGTTCGGGGCCGCGCCCAGAATGATGCCGCCTTCGCCGTGGTCTTTCTCTTCCTTGCGGTCAAAGCAGTAAGGCATTTCACGATCATACATTTCCGCATAAGCGATGGCGGTAGCGGAGACCAGAGGGATGCCCTTGTATGCCGGGCCGAACAACATATCAAACTCCAGCCCGGCAGCGTGAATGGCCTCGGCATAAAACCGGCCTAATTTAGATAAAATAGCGCCTTCATTAAACAGCCCGCTATCAAAAAAATAGGGGCTAATGCGCCCGGATTTCAAAGTGAATTCACCAAAACGCAAAACCTTTGATTCTAGGGCAAAGTCAATGAATAGTTCTTTATAGTCTTTCACAGGACACCTTCTTTTTCCACATTATACCTCAAAAGCACCGGATAAACTCTGTTATGATAGGCGAGGAAACAAAGTCAATATCAATGAAGATTATCTCAATCAATATCAACGGCATCCGTGCAGGCCACAGGAAGGGTTTCTTCAACTGGTTGTCCAAGCAAAAAGCAGATGTGGTTTGCATGCAGGAGATCAAGGCGCAACCGGATCAACTCGTTGATGATATTCTTGAGCCCGCCGGTTATCACGCCTTTTTCAATAGTGCGGAGAAGAAAGGTTACAGCGGGGTGGCGATCTATGCCCGGCAAAAACCGGACAAGGTCATCACGCAACTGGGCTGGAAGCAGGCCGATCAGGAGGGTCGTTTCCTGCAGGCGGATTTCGGTAAGCTCAGTGTGGTTTCGGTTTATCTGCCTTCCGGTACTTCCGGTGATGAGAGGCAGGCCGTGAAATATAATTTTATGGAGCGGTTTGAAGAGGTAATGAAAAAAATGCGGCGCAGGAAGCGGGAGTTTATTCTTTGCGGTGACTGGAATATCGCGCATAAAAAAATAGACATCAAAAACTGGCGCGGCAACCAGAAAAATTCAGGCTTCTTGCCGGAAGAGCGGGCCTGGATGGACAAGGTGTTCGGGGAGATGAAGATGGTGGATGCCTTCCGGCAAGTGAATCAACAAGAAGAACAATATACCTGGTGGTCCAACCGCGGTCAGGCCTGGGCCAAAAACGTGGGTTGGCGGATTGACTATCAGGTAATCACACCCGGGCTGTCCGGTCGGGTGAAATCAGCGGCCATCTACAAGAAGGAGCGGTTCTCCGATCACGCCCCGTTGATTATTGAATACGGTATCTGATCACTCGGTAAAAAATTGCTGCTTGAAAGAGAAGTTTAGTGCGGCATCTTCACCGGTCGGCGTGATGTTTAATTCAAACTCCAGGGTTTCCTCATTACTGACCCTGACTTGCCCCAGATAATAGACGGCCGCTTCAATCTTGATCTCCTTGAAATCCACATTGCGTAGTTGCTGATTCAAATTCTTTGCCGTGCCTTCAATCACGGCCGTGGCCGATACCCCGGTAGTGCCCATGTGTTTCTTCAACACGGAGATATTGAGCAGGGCGCGATTTTTACTGCGTTTGATCCCGTAGTCTCTGGCGACTTCCGGGGTCAGCATATCCGAAGGAAAGGCGGAGTAATGAATCGTATAGTCGCCGAAACTTCTGGATTGCTCCGCCCCGACGGCGGTGCTGAACAACAGTGAACCGGATAACAGCAAATATGCAAACCGTTTAGTCATGATATTGCTCCTTTCTATTATTTTGCAGCATTGTCTATCATCATTATAGCAAATGATTGGCCCCGGTTTATATGGAATAGGCCAAGGCCAGTAAGGGTTTTACCAGCAGGATCAGCAGTAGTTGCAAGAATACCAGCACGGCCAGGGGAGAAAAATCAAGGCCTGAAACCACAGGTAGCAGGCGCCGGGCACGGCTCAGCAACGGCTCGGTGAGTTCATACAGTAGCACCGTGGCCGGGCTGTAGGCCCCCGGATTGATCCAGCTGATAATGACCTGAACAAGAATGACGACGATATAGATATAAATGCACATTTGCAGCGCCTCGGCGCAGGCCAGTATGAACAAACTGGCTATGGCGGGCAGGGGCAGGCCGAGTAGCAGACGGGTCAGGACGGTCTCCAGCATGAGCAACAACAGCAACAGTATGATTGACGGCCAGTCCATGCCGGTATAGCCGGGGATGATACGACGCAGTGGCCGCAGTGCCGGGTCGGTCATCTTGATCAGTAATTGTGATATCGGATTGTAAAAATCCGCCCGCGCCAGTTGCAACAAAAAACGCAAGGCCACGGCCAGAATGTACAGGCTGAACAAGGTGCGGGTCAAAAAGGCCAGGGCCTCAACCAGATAGCCGCCGCCCATGTCTTACTCCACCTGCCCGGACAGTTGCACAGCTTGTTCCCGCGCCGCCTTGACGGCTTGTTGCAGCACCTGTTCCAGCCTGCCATCCATCAGCACCTTCAGGGCCTGCTCGGTGGTGCCGCCGGGCGAGGTAACCTGTTGTCGCAGAGCCGCAGGTGTGTGCTCACCGGCGGCGACCATCGCGGCGGCACCCAGTGCGGTTTGCATGGTGAGAGTACTGGCACTGTCGGCATCCAGACCTGACTCGCGCGCTATCTTCTCCAGCAACTCAATGAACAAAAAGAAGTAGGCCGGCCCGCTACCGGAGATGGCCGTGACCACATCCAGCAACTCTTCCTTATCCAGCCAGACAACAATGCCTACCGATTGCATAATCTGATCGGCCAGTTGTTTTTGTTTGCTACTGACATACTTGTTGCCAAACATAGCCGCCGCACCTTTTTGCAGCAAGGCCGGGGTGTTCGGCATCACCCTGACAATCGCGCTATCAGGTTTCAACCCGGCACTGATACTGGCGACAGTAACGCCTGCCGCGATAGAGATCAGCAATGGCGCGGCATGCTTCGGCAAGCCACCGAGTTGCTGCAACGCCGCCGACATCGCCTGCGGTTTGACCGCCAGCACAATGGCGGCACAATCGTTGATGGATTGATCAATCTCAGTCAGGGTGCGAACACCCAACTCGGCGACGGCTTGGCGTTGCGCCGCTACCGGCTCCACACCATAGATCAACTCCGCCGGATAACCGGCGGCAACGAGGCCGCCTATCATGCTGCGGCCCATGTTGCCGCAACCGATAAAGGCAATTTTTTCTGTTGGTGTCATGTCGGCATCATAACAATAGATACAGGCCAGTGCTAACGCCGGGGGCCGAACAAGGCAGTGCCGATCCGGATCAGGGTCGCCCCTTCCGCGATGGCCGCCGACATATCACCGGTGGTGCCCATGGACAAGGTATCCAGATCATGTCCCGCCGTCCGCAGTTGTTCATACAGTTCGCGGACACGGGCAAAGGCCTGGCGTTGCGCCGTCATATCTGTTGCCGGTGCCGGCAAACTCATCAGCCCGCGCAAGCGTAACCCGGGTAGTTTGGTCGTGGCCGCCGCCAGCGTCTCAAGTGCCCCGGCATCAACTCCGGACTTGCTCCCCTCGCCACTGATATTAACCTGCAGACAGATATTCAGATCAGACTGCCCCGGCAAGCGGGCCTGACTCAGCCGTTGCGCGATCTTCAGCCGATCAACACTATGCACCCAATCAAACAAACGGGCGATGGCCGCCGCCTTGTTGGATTGCACCGGCCCGATAAAATGCCAGCACAGTTGTCGTCCCGCCAGGGCGGCGATCTTCGGCTCGGCCTCTTGCAGATAGTTTTCACCGAATTCCGTCTGGCCGCAGTCCGCCAACTGCTGAAGCTCGGCCACCGTGCGGGTCTTGCCCACGGCGATCAGCCTGATTTGGCCGGGGGGACGGCCAAATTGCCGCTCCGCCGCGGCAATATCGTCTTTGACGGCCTCGTAACTATTATTAATTTTTTTCATCATTTTGTGATTTTACGCACAGTCCAACACAAATGTTTATGCTATTTATATGTGAATGGATATTGAAGCACTACTGGCCTTTGGCGTGAAAAACGCCTGTTCTGATCTGCATCTCTCCGCCGGGTTGCCGCCGATGATGCGTGTTGATGGTGACATCAGGCGTATTGGTATGCCGTCTCTGGATCACAAACAGGTGCATGATCTGGTCTGCGGCATTATGAACGACAGGCAACGCAAGGACTACGAAGAGTATCTGGAGTGCGACTTTTCTTTTACCGTGCCCGGTCTGGCCCGCTTTCGCGTCAATGCCGCGCATCAAAACCGCGGCCCGTTTGCCGTGTTCCGAACAATCCCGACACAGATATTATCCTTGCAAGCATTGAACGCCCCGGCGATTTGCAAAGACATCGCGGCCTATCCCCGCGGCGTGGTGCTGGTGACCGGGCCGACGGGTTGCGGCAAATCCTCAACACTGGCGGCGATGATTGATCACAAGAATGAAACCGAACACAGTCACATTCTTACTCTGGAAGATCCCATAGAGTTTATACATCAGAGCAAACAATGCCTGATCAACCAGCGCCAGATTCACCGCGACACCCTCGGGTTTTCCGCCGCCCTGCGCTCCGCCCTGCGCGAAGACCCCGATGTGATACTGGTAGGTGAAATGCGCGATCTGGAAACCATCAGGCTGGCACTGGAAGCAGCCGAAACCGGCCATCTGGTTTTGGGCACCTTGCACACCAGCTCCGCCGCCAAGACCATTGACCGCATCGTCAATGTGTTCCCGGCGGCGGAGCAGTCCATGATCCGGACGATGCTGTCTGAATCCCTGCGGGCGGTCATCTCGCAAACCCTGTTACGCAAAAAAACCGGCGGACGCGTGGCCGCTTACGAAATCATGTTGGGCACCCCGGCCATCAAAAACCTGATCCGCGAAAACAAGATCGCACAGATGTATTCAGTCATGCAAACAGGCCAATCCTCAGGAATGCAGACACTGGATCACCACTTGCGGGAGTTGGTCAAGCAGGGCGAAGTAGATGAATCAGAAGCACGGGCCAGCGCGGTGGATAAGGATAGTGTCATTCACAACACTAGCGTTTGAATTCACTGTGACGGATAAAATGTTCGCATTGAAGCGAGGTTGTTCGTGATAACACCAGACCGAGATGTGAGACGTGAAGTTGCAAATGGTCGGCCATGTTTTCCAGTTGTGTCTCGGCTACTGTGACTGCGCCGTCGTTGGGTGCGGGTAGCCTCAGTAGTAACCTTCCGAGGCCCAGGTTCAGGGTGCCGGCGATGCTGCCTAATGCGTGGTTGCCGCTCCACGGCGGGCAAGCACCTAGCAGGCCCTGTTCCAGACTTTTGCCGAACAGCCGGTCGCCTGCCGGAAGCCGTCGCAGATGTCTGGCGGCACCGCTACCTTGGTGAGGTGAGCCCAGTGTGACTATGCGGCCGGGTTTGAGGCGGGATTGGCTGGCGAAATAGTGACGGATGACAAGGCCGCCGAGACTGTGACAGACAAAATGCAAGGTCGGGTGGGGTAGCTTGGCAACAAACGAGGCAAGACTTGCTGCATTCTCGGCGGGGCTGTTCAGGACACTGTGATAACGGAATTGATAAACCGGATAACCGCGTTTTCGCAGGCGGCGTTTCAGCAATGACATCTCTATGCCATTGACCCAGAGGCCATGTATCAGCACGATGGCCTCCGCCGGGTCGTGTTCAGGCGTCGCTGTCGCCATAGATACGTTGGTGTCGCTGTTCGGCGAATTCCAGCAGGCGGGTAATCGGCAGTCTGGCCCGCTCCATGATCGCCTTATCAACTGTCACTTCATTGGCACCGGTTGCAAGTGTGTCCAGCAGTGTACCCAGACCGTTCATCGCCATCCAGGGACAGTGCGCGCAACTTTTGCAGGTGGCGCTCTTCCCGGCGGTGGGTGCTTCAATAAAGGTCTTGCCCGGTGCGGCCTGTTGCATTTTGTGAAAGATGCCCTTGTCGGTGGCGACGATGAATGTATCCGCATCCAACTCCGTTGCCGCCTTGATAATGCCGGTGGTTGAACCGACTACATCGGCCTGCGCCACGACACCGGCGGGTGACTCCGGATGCACTAATACTTTCGCAGCCGGGTGTTGTTCTTTCAGTTGTTGCAACTCCAGTGTCTTGAACTCTTCATGCACGACACAACTGCCTTGCCAGATCAACATATCCGCCCCGCTTTGTTCCTGCACATATTCCCCCAGATATTTGTCCGGTGCCCAGATAATCTTCTCCCCATTGTCCGCCAGATGTTTCACCACCTCCACGGCACTGCCCGAGGTGACCATCCAATCCGCCCGCGCCTTTACCGCAGCACTGGTATTGGCATAAACCACAACAGTATGATCAGGATGGGCATCGCAGAAGGCACTGAATTGGTCCGCCGGACAACCGAGGTCCAGCGAACACTCGGCGGCGAGGTCGGGCATCAGCACACGCTTTTCCGGATTCAGGATCTTGGCGGTCTCACCCATAAAGCGTACCCCGCATACCACCAGCGTATCTTTATCGGACTCATGACCGAAGCGCGCCATGTCCAGCGAGTCGGAAACATAACCGTCTGTCTCATCGGCCAGACGTTGCAAATCGGCGGGGGTGTAGTAGTGCGCGACCAGCACCGCATTTTGTTTATCCAGTAATTGTTTCGCCTGTTCCAGCTTTGCGTTGCGCTCCGCCTCGCTCAACATCTCGCTGACAGTCTCAGGCACACTGTCAGGGCTGAGGCGATAATCCTTGAGTGCAGTAGCGGTGTTCATCATGCTTGGCTTATTGGCTGTAAGAGTACACTTTATACTAGTGTATTAGTCATATTTACGCAATCGTTATTCCCGCTTGCACGGGAATGGCTGATAGTCAGGATGCTGTTTTCTGATCGGGTTTTGCGGCCTTGGCGGGTTTGATGCCGAGTTCCCGTAGTTGTCGTTGGCTTGCCGCCGACGGGGCGGAGGTCAGGGGGCAACTGGCGGTTTGGGTTTTGGGGAAGGCGATGACATCACGGATGCTTTGGGTGCCGGCCATCAACATTACGATGCGATCCAGGCCGAAGGCGATGCCGCCGTGCGGCGGGCAACCGTATTGCAAGGCATCAATCAGGAAACCGAATTTTTCTCTGGCTTGCTCGGTGTCAATCCCCAACAGGTTTAGTACGCTCATTTGTAACTTCGGATCGTGAATACGAATAGAGCCGCCGCCCAACTCCAGACCGTTCATAACCAGATCATAAGCCCGTGACAAACTGGCACCGGGATCACTTTCAAGTGCCTGCGGGTCCGGATCAGCCGGGGCGGTGAATGGGTGATGCAACGGGTCCCAACGTTTCTCATCATCGTTGTATTGAAACATCGGGAAATCCACCACCCACAAGGGCGCCCAGTCACCTTCAAGCAGGGCCATATCCTGACCCAATCTGTCGCGCAGGGCGGCGAGTGAATCATTGACTACGCTTGCCTTGTCGGCACCGAAGAAGATCAGATCACCATCCGCCGCGCCGGTGCGTTGCAGGATGGCTTGCACTACCTCGTCAGGCAGGAACTTGAGGATTGGCGATTGCAATCCCGCGCTACCTTTCGCAATTTCATTGATCTTGATATAGGCGAGCCCCTTGGCGCCGAAGTTGCTGACATAAGCCGTATAGTCATCAATCTCCTTGCGGGTAAGTTTGCCACCGCCGGGGACACACAACGCCGCCACGCGACCGCCGTCCATTTTGGCCGGTGCGGAAAAGACCTTGAACTCTACCGCCTGCATCAGATCGCCGACCTCCACAAGCCGCAACGGGTTACGCAGATCGGGGCAGTCGGTGCCAAAATTCGCGACCGCATCGGCATAAGACATACGCGGAAACTCCGCCGGTAATGTGACATCAATCACTGTCTGAAACAGTTGCCGCACCAGTTCTTCCATCAGCCCGGTTATGCCGGCCTCGTCGGTGAAAGACATCTCAACATCCAGTTGCGTGAATTCAGGTTGCCGGTCGGCGCGCAGATCTTCATCACGGAAACAGCGGACGATCTGGTAATAACGATCCATGCCGGACATCATCAGCAGTTGCTTGAACAACTGCGGCGACTGCGGCAGGGCGAAAAATTCCCCGGGGTGGGTGCGGCTGGGCACCAGATAATCCCTTGCCCCTTCCGGGGTGGCCTTGGTCAGGATCGGTGTTTCAATATCCAGAAAGCCATTGCCGTCAAGAAAATCACGAATGGCGCGGGCGGTCTGGTGGCGCAACCCGAGGTTGTGTTGCATCTGCTCGCGCCGCAGATCCACATAGCGGTAACGCAGGCGGATGTCGTCGTGCACATTTTCATCATCAAGTTGGAACGGCGGGGTCTTGGCCTTGTTCAGGATCTCAATGCTATAGCCCAGCACCTCAACTTCGCCGGTGGCCAACTCCGGGTTCACCGTGCCTTCGGGCCGGTGTCGCACCTTGCCGGTAATGCGGATCACAAACTCGTTACGCACACTGTCGGCGATGGCGAACGGCTCGGCCCGATCCGGATCAAACACGACTTGCGCCAACCCCGCACGGTCACGCAGGTCAATAAAGATCACGCCGCCATGATCACGGCGTCGGTGAACCCAGCCGCAAAGCTCAACCTCCTGATCGATAAGGTCGCTTGTCAATTGTCCGCAATAATGGCTACGCATGGGAATCCGGCAGATCAATAATGGCTTTGATAATGTATTTACGCAGGGTGGCAATCATGTCTGACAGGATAACTGATCGCCCGCAGATTTGTTATCAGCAGGCTTTCCCGCGCTTTTACCATCCTTGCCGGTAGCCTTTTTCTCGCCCGCCTTTTTCTGCTCGGGCTTGCCGCTAGCCGGTTTCTGCTCAGGCTTGGCCAGATTTTTCCGGGATTGTTCCTGTTTGAAATCGGTCTCATACCAGCCACCGCCTTTCAGGCGAAAGGCCGCCGCCGACACCAGCTTTTGCAGGCGGGCCGCGCCGCAGTCCGGGCAGTCCGTGAGCGGGGCCTCAGAAATTTTTTGTAGTTTTTCCAGCTTATGCCCGCAACCGGCACATTGATACTCGTAAATAGGCATGATTCCTGTCTCAAATCTCGGGGGAAATGGGAAAATAAAGATGAAACGGCAAAATTTCAAGCCCTTGTGGTGGATTAGTGTGTATGAGACCAATCAGCAAGTCCCCCCACCGGAGCCACTACGGGCT
>JBPCXW010000013.1:0-3402 GCA_051008185.1 Gammaproteobacteria bacterium | reverse complement strand
AAGGCTGGGTGGCAGAGTGGTTATGCAGCGGCCTGCAAAGCCGTCAACGCCGGTTCGATTCCGGCTCCAGCCTCCAGACATTCAACCCATCAGCCCGGGTGGTGGAATTGGTAGACACAAGGGACTTAAAATCCCTCGGCCTCACGGCCGTGCCGGTTCAAGTCCGGCCCCGGGCACCAGTCCCGGGTTCCTCCCTCCAAGCTTCAATGCCTCAGGTCCGCCCGTTGCCCAATCCAGCAGGGTGACGGTATGTACGATAGGCACATTAATGTGTGGTTGTAACTGCAACATACATCCCAGATTGCCAGTGGCGACGGCTTGTACATCCAGTTTGTTGATGTGTTCGGCCTTGCGTAGTGCCAGTTCCTGTGCCATTTTGGGTTGTAACAGATTGTAGGTGCCAGCGGAGCCGCAGCAGAGTTCGGTCTCCGGGATTAGGGTGACGATGAAGCCTGCCTGTTCCAGTAGTTGTTTGGGTTGCAGATGTACCTTTTGTCCGTGTTGCATGGAGCAGGGGCTGTGGTAGGCGACCCTGAAACCGGTGCAGTCCGGGTTGGTCGGTTTGAGTTGCAGGGTTTGCAGATATTCTGTGATGTCCAGGCTGGTGTTTGTGATGGTCCGGGCTTGATCGGCCAAGGTTGGATCAGTTTGCATGATGTGTGCGTAGTCTTTCAGTTGTGTGCCGCAACCGGAGGCGTTGCTTAGCAGATGTGGTAGCGGTTTGTCTTGCCATTGCAGTAGATTTTGTTTGATGCGTTTCCGGGCGAGGGCGGTCTTGCCCAGATGTTGTTCAATGGCGCCGCAACATTGTGTCAACTGATGTACTTTTACGTCGTGGCGTTGTAGCAGGCGGATCGTGGCCGCATTGATGTCGGTGCCCATTACGGATTGCACGCAGCCTGTCAGTAAGCCTACTTCTTGTGTGTAGTTTTGTTCCGTCTGTTGTGTTTCCTGTTGCCGGGGGGCAGGGCGGGGGGATGTAGCAAGTTTGCCGGCCTGGCGCAGGGCGGGTGGCAGGCACGGGCCTAACAGTCTGAGTAGCGGGGCGAACAGCAGTAGCAGGCGTAACAGTTTTGCCCTCGGCAAGATAAAGGCCAGACAGTTTCGCAGTATTGTCTGTGCCATTGTGCGTTTGTGGTGTTGTTCAATATGCTCCCTGCCGGTGTCCAGCAGATGCATGTAATCCACGCCGGACGGGCAGGTAGTCATGCAGGACAGACAGGACAGGCAGCGGTCCAGATGCCGTACCACATCGGTAGTCGGTGTCTGCTGCGTTTCCAGAAACTCTTTCATCAGGTAAATCCGGCCTCGGGGGCCGTCCAGCTCATCGCCGGTCAGTTTGAAGGTCGGGCAGGTGCTGTTGCAAAACCCGCAATGCACACATTTACGCAAGATGTCGTTGGCCTCGGCGAGTTCGGGCCGGGTGAGTTGTTCGGCGGTGAAATTAGTTCGCATCGGTCGGCCCCAGTCTGCCGGGGTTGAACAGGTCAAGCGGATCAAAACCCTGTTTGATCCGTTGGTTCATTTTTTGCAAGCGGGGATCCGGTATCGCAAAGATGGTGCTATGTTGTTTGATCTCGGCGGCGGCGCGATACAGGATGGTGGTTCCCTGATGATTATGCACCTGCTGTTGTATGGTGCTGATCTTGTCTTCCAGCCCGACCGAGTCGATCCCGACCCAGAGCCAGGCACCGCCGGCATCGGCAAACCACAGACAGCCTCCCGGTTGTTCTATCACATCGCTAATATCCAGCATCGCGGCGGGCGGGATGGAGAGTTTCAACACCGCCGGTGTGCGTGCCTCATCCTGAAAGGGGAGCACCTCCCTGATCGTCTGCCAGAGTTGTTCCGTTGCCTCCGTTTGCAGGATCTCGTAGTCATAACCGCGCAACAGATCCGCGCTGATGTCTTTGACTCTGGCCTCGGTGGAGAGTTGTGTGCCTTGCAACCTCAGCAGCACAGAGGCCGTGTCTTGACCGATGGACTGCGCCAGTTGCTGCGGGATGTAGGCCAGCCCCGTCGCCTCATACGGCGCGCCTTGTATCTGTTGAAACAGTGCCTGCGCCGCCGCGCTGTCCTGATCCTTGATCACGATGGTGATGGCCGTCGCCGGGGCGGGTAATACCTTGAAGCTCAACTCTGTTACGACGGACAGGGTGCCCCAGGAACCGGCAAGCAACTTGCTCATATCATAGCCGCTCACATTCTTGATGACCTTGCCGCCGGACTTGTACTTCTCACCCCGTCCATTCACCGCATTGATCCCGAGCAGGTAATCCCGCGCCGCACCGTTCCTGAAGCGCGCCGGCCCGCTCAGGTTGCCGATGAAGGTGCCGCCGATACTCGTCTCCGGCCCGCTGTGATACAGATGATGCAGGGTCGGCGGTTCAAACGGCAGGTATTGGCTGTGTTCCGCCAGCGTGTGTTGTATTGTCGCGAGCGGCGTGCCGGGCAGCGCGGTCATGACCAGTTCTTCCGATTCGTATGACACAATGCCGGACAGGGCGCGGGTGCTGAGCTGGCAATCGGCCTGCACCGGATGACCAAAACCAGCCTTGCTGCCGTAGCCCGATATGACCAGCGTCTGTTTTTCCGCCGCCGCCCAGGACACCAGCTCTGTCACCTGTTGCTCGGTCTCAGCACTCAGTTGCTGCATGGCTCAAAAACGCGGGATGTCGGGGAAGGGTAGCTTGCCCTGCCGCACATGCAGTTTGCCCAACTCGGCGCAACGGTGTAGCACAGGAAACATCTTGCCCGGGTTCAGCCGTCCGTTCGGGTCAAAGGCGCATTTGACGCGCTGTTGTTGCTGCAAGTCGGTCTCGCTGAACATATAGGGCATCAGATCACGTTTCTCCACGCCAATGCCATGCTCACCGCTGAGCACCCCGCCGACCTCCACACACAGCTTCAGGATATCCGCGCCGAATGCCTCCGCCCCGGCCAGTTGCCCGGCGTCATTGGCATCAAACAGGATCAGGGGATGTAAATTACCATCACCGGCGTGGAACACATTGGCCACCCGCAGACCATATTGTTCGGACAGTGCCTGAATGCGGTTCAGTACATGCGGCAACTGGCGTCGGGGTATGGTGCCGTCCATGCAGTAATAGTCAGGGGAGATATCGCCGAGGGCAGGGAAGGCGGCCTTGCGGCCGGCCCAGATCCGCAGGCGCTCTTCTTCGCTGTCACTGACCCGGATATATTCCACTCCCTGATTTGTCGCGATAGCCTTGACCTTTTCCACGAGTTCCTGCACCTCTTGCTCCGGCCCGTCCAGCTCCGTCAGTATCAGGGCCGGGCATTGCACGGGGTAACCGGCCTTGCAATAAGCCTCGGCGGCCTTGATCGCGAACGCATCCATCATCTCAATGCCGGCGGGGATGATACCGGCCTGAATGATCC
>JBPCXW010000012.1:0-6206 GCA_051008185.1 Gammaproteobacteria bacterium | reverse complement strand
CAATAACACCGGCACGAATAGCTCCCCCCTTGAGGGGGAGCCGGTGGCACAAGGGCGTAGCCCGTAGTGGCTCCGGTGGGGGGACATTGCTGATTGGTCTCATAAGTAATAATCCGCTACAATTTGTTTGTGATAGTGATCGTATAATCATAACGCAGCAACCACCGCCGCACCCATCTCGGCCGTGCCGACCCGTTGCATACCCTCGGTATAAATATCAGCAGTCCGCAAACCCTCCGCCAATACCCGTTGCACCGCCGTATCTATTCTATCCGCCTGCTGCGGCTGTTGCAGACTGTAACGCAACAACATGGACAGGGACAGGATCGTCGCCAGCGGGTTGGCGATGTCCTGCCCGGCAATGTCCGGGGCCGAGCCATGCACAGGCTCGTACATCCCCTTACCGTCGGCATCCAGCGAGGCCGATGGCAACATCCCGATAGAGCCGGTCAGCATCGCGGCCAGATCGGACAAGACATCACCAAACAGATTGGAGGTGACGATCACATCAAACTGCTTCGGTGCCCGCACCAGTTGCATCGCCGCATTATCCACATACATATTCTCCAGACTCACATCGGGATATGCCTGCGCCACCCGTTGCACAACCTCGCGCCACAGCTCGGATACTTCCAGCACATTGGCCTTGTCCACCGAGCATACCCGGCCGTTGCGCTGCGCGGCGATGCGGAAGGCAGTATGGGCAATCCGTTCAATCTCGGCCTCGGTATAGCGCATGGTATTGAAACCATAGCGTTGCCCATCCGCATCCTTTTCTATACCACGCGGCTCACCGAAGTAAATACCGCCGGTCAGTTCCCGCACAAACATAATGTCCAGATCCGCCACCCGATCCGCCTTCAGACTGGATGCACCGACCAACTCGGGATAAACCCGCGCCGGTCGCAAATTGGCAAACAAGCCGAGACCGGAACGCAAGGCCAACAACCCCCGCTCGGGGCGCAACTGACGCTCCAGCGCATCCCACTGCGGCCCGCCGATTGCCCCCAGCAAGATGGCATCAGCCGCCCGCCCGCGGGTCAGGGTCTCATCCGGCAAGGGTTGGCCGGTGGCATCAATGGCAGCACCGCCCAACAGGCCATGCCCGATCTCCAGTTGCAGGCCGTGCCCGGTAATCAGTTTCTCCAGCACCGCCTCCGCCTGCGCCATAATCTCCGGCCCGATGCCGTCGCCCGACAGGATTAGCAAACTATTCATACCGCTATCGTAACCGAACAACTCGCCTGCTGTCATTCCCGCTTGTGTTAGGATACGGGCTTTCAGGGGCTCCGGCAGGGGTTCCACTAACCTTATAAGGAGCACAAGCATGAGTTCACTCGAGTCAGTCATCAACACGGCCTACGACAAGCGGGCCGATATTGACCCGCGCGCACCCGACAGTGACATCAAAACCGCCGTGCAGACGGCACTGACCGCACTGGATCGGGGAGAGTTGCGGGTGGCGGAAAAGATTGATGGCGACTGGGTCGTCAATGAATGGGCAAAGAAAGCGGTGTTGCTGTCTTTCCTGCTGAATGACAGCCGGGTGATTGAGGGTGGCTTCACCAATTACTACGACAAGGTGCCGCGCAAGTTTGACGGCTACAACAAGGACGATTTTGCCGAGCTCGGCGCACGGGTAGTACCACCGGCGATGGCACGGGCGGGCAGTTATATCGCACCGAATGTGGTGCTGATGCCCAGTTACATCAACATCGGCGCGTATGTGGACTCGGGCACGCTGGTGGATACCTGGGCCACGGTCGGCTCCTGCGCGCAGATCGGCAAGAATGTGCACCTGTCCGGCGGCGCCGGTATCGGCGGCGTACTGGAACCGTTGCAGGCCAGCCCGACAATCATTGAGGACAACTGTTTCATCGGCGCACGCTCCGAGGTCGTGGAGGGCGTCATCATAGGTGCAGGCTCGGTCATCTCCATGGGCGTGTATCTCGGCCAGAGCACCCGCATCTACAATCGCGCCAGCGGCGAGATCAGCTATGGCCGGGTGCCACCGGGTTCCGTGGTAGTATCAGGCAGTCTGCCGGCCGCAGATGGCAGCCATTCCCTGTATTGCGCGGTCATCGTCAAACAGGTGGATGAAAAAACCCGCGCCAAGACCAGTTTGAATGAATTGCTACGATTAGATTAGAGGAGAGACCAACGATGAATGACACCGTCAAATACCTGCTGGATGAAGAACACCTGCCCAAACAGTGGTACAACATTATTGCCGACCTGCCCGACCCACCACCGCCCGTGCTACACCCGGGCACCAAACAACCGGTCAGCCCGGCCGATCTGCAACCGCTATTCCCGATGGCAGTCATTGAACAAGAGGTCAGCACCGAACGTTACATTGACATCCCCGGCCCGGTGCGCGACATACTGCGCCAATGGCGTCCCAGCCCGCTGTATCGCGCCCGCCGTCTGGAACAGGCACTGGATACCCCGGCCCGCATCTATTACAAATACGAGGGGGTAAGCCCGGCCGGCAGTCACAAACCCAACACCGCCGTCGCCCAGGCCTTTTATTCGCAACAGGAAGGCGTCAAGCGCATCACCACCGAAACCGGTGCCGGTCAGTGGGGTTCCTCGCTGGCCCTGGCGGGCAACTTCTTCGGTCTGGAGATTGAGGTCTTCATGGTCAAGGTCAGTTTCCAGCAAAAACCCTACCGCAAGGCCTACATGGAGAGCTTCGGTGCCGACTGCATCGCCAGCCCCAGCGAGATGACCAACGCCGGACGGGAGGTGCTGGCCAAGAGCCCCGACAGCACCGGCAGTCTGGGCATCGCCATCAGTGAGGCGGTGGAGCGGGCGGTACAGCGGGATGACACCAAATACGCCCTGGGTTCGGTACTGAACCATGTCCTGCTACATCAATCGGTGATCGGTCTGGAGACCATACAACAGATGCAGATGGCCGATGACTATCCCGATGTGCTCATCGGTTGCACCGGCGGCGGCAGTAATTTTGCCGGCCTCGTCTTCCCGTTTCTCGGCGAGCAGTTACGCGGTGGCCAGAGCGTGGACATCATCGCCGTGGAGCCGAGCAACTGCCCGACACTCACTCACGGCAAGTATGCCTACGACTACGGCGACACCGCCGGCATGACACCGCTGGTCAAGATGCACACCCTCGGCTCATCCTTTGTGCCGCCCGGGTTTCACGCCGGCGGTCTGCGCTATCACGGCATGGCACCGCTGGTGAGTCAGGTGGTGGATAGCGGTTATGCAACGGCGCGTTCTTATCCGCAGTTGGTCTGTTTTGAGGCCGGTGTGCAGTTCGCCCGTAGCGAGGGTATCATCCCGGCGCCGGAGGCGAATCACGCGGTACGCTGTGCCATTGACGAGGCATTGAAATGTCGGGAATCCGGCACGGGCAAGACCATCCTGTTCAACCTGTCCGGCCACGGTAACTTTGATATGCAGGCCTATATGGATTATTTCGCCGACAAGTTGCACGATCAGGATTATGCGGCTGAAGACATCGGCATGGCCCTCGCCGGTTTGCCGGCGGTGGAGGCTTGATCAACCCTGTCGCAGGGAATGGACTATCAGGCCGCTGCGGAGTTTGGGTTCAAACCAGGTTGCCTTTGGGGGCAGGATGAGTTGCTTGTCCGCTATAGCCAGCAGTTGTTGCATGGATACCGGGTACAAGGCAAAGGCCAGGGCCATCTCGCCGTTATCCACCCGATTCTGTAACTGTTGCAGACCATGAATGCCACCGACGAACTCTATGCGCCGGTCGCGCCTGAGATCGTGAATATCCAATAGCGGTTGCAGGATGTAACGGGACAACATACTGACACTCAGGGCCTCTATCGGATCATCCTCGTCGCGAATATCATCACGGGCTGTCAGCCGATACCAATCCCCTGCCAGATACATACTCAACTCGCGAGGGTTTTGCGGTTTGTCAGCGTTGCTGATCTTTTCCACTATGAACACCTTGTCCAGTTTGGCAAGAAATTCATCCGCAGTCAGGCCGTTCAGGTCTTTGACCAGCCGGTTGTATTCCATGATGTGTAACTGCCGATCAGGAAAAAATGCGGCAAGGAAGTAGTTATAAGGCTCATCGCCGCGATGCCGGGGGTTGGCGGCACGTAACTCGGCCTGCACCAGCGCGGCGGCGGCGGTGCGGTGATGACCATCGGCGACATAGCCTGTCGGGATGGCGGCAAAGGCCTGCACGATGGCGGCTATCGTTGCGGCATCGTCAAGCACCCGGAAACAGTGTCGCACGCCATCATCGGCGGTAAAGTCATACACCGGTTTGATCGCGGTTTTCAGTGCGTTTATTTGTGCATCCAGTTCGGCTACCGCCTTGTAGGTGAACATGACCGGTTCGGCGTTGAGCATGGAGACGCGTATGTGATTCTTTCTGTCATTTTCCTTGTCGGGGCGGGTTAGCTCATGTTTTTTGATTCGCTGTTGCAAGTAATCTTCCACCGCGACACAGGCGACCAGACCGTCCTTACTACGACCGTTCATAGTGAGTTCGTACAAATACAAACAGTCCTGTGCATCCTGCCTGAATACGCCGTCGCTCAGTAACTGTTCAAAGTTTTTCAGGCTGGTGCGATAGACTTCATCGGAGTAAGGATCAATGTCGGCGGGCAGGCCGGCCTCAGGCACGACTACATTGAGAAAAGATCGCGGATTGGCCGCGACCTCCTGTCTGGCCTCGGCGATACTGACGACATCATAAGGGCGGCTTGCTACCTGTTCTACATATTGCGGCAGGGGCCGCAGACCGCGGAAGGGTTTTATTATCATAAGCGAGTGCGAATCCGATCAGCTCATTGAGACCTGCGCGACATCAACGATGGCCTTGACCTGCAATAACTTGTCCATCACATCCTGTTCCAGCGGTTGTGACACTTCAATCAGGGCCACGGCCTTGTCGCTGTCGGCGACTATGCCCAGCTGCATTCTGGCGATGTTGATTTGGTTCTCGGCCAGCAAGGTGCTGATGGCGGCAATCACGCCCGGTTGATCAAAGTGTCGCGACAGTAACAGGTGCCCGCTCAGGAAGGCCTCTATCTCGTAGTTGTTGATCCTGACCAGACGCGGATGCTTGCGGTCAAACAAGGTGCCCATCACTGTGGTTGTGGTATCACCGTGATGCACTGTCAGGCCCACCGCCGTGTGGTAGTCGGGATGCTCGTCATAGTGTGTCTCGCTCAGTTGCATACCCTGTTGCTCGCCTATCAGGCCGGCATTGACCCGATTGACCGGCATGGACATGTGGCTACCCAGCAAACCGACCAGTGCCTCGGTGGCGATGGATTTGCCGTCGCGCTGCGTGGCCTCGCCCCACAGGGAGACTTCAAAGCGGCTGATCGGCCCCGGCACCATCGCCGCAAGCAGGCGACCCAGGCAACTGGACAGTAGCAGATAAACCCGCAAATGCCGGGCCTCCTCCGCCGAGACCGCCGGCAGGTTGATCGCATTAACCGGTTCGCCGGTCTGCAGGTAAGTGGCGACCTGTCGTGCAATGCCGATACCGGCGGCGGTCTGCGCCTCGCGGGTGGAGGCGCCCAGATGCGGTGTTAACACCACGTTGTCCAGTTCCAGTAGCGGCGATTCCGCCGGTGGCTCGGTTTCATAGACATCCAGTGCGGCACCGGCTATATGCCCGGACTTGAGCAGTTCATACAAGACGGTTTCATCTATCAGGCCACCGCGGGCGCAGTTGATCAATCTGACACCGGGTTTCATCAAGCGCAGGCGGTCGGCGTTGAGGATGTGGCGGGTGTCTTCGGTCACCGGGCAGTGCAGGGTTACATAGTCTGCATCGGCAAGCAGTGCGTCCAGTTCCTGCGCCCCTACCCCGTCGGCCTGGAGTTTTTCCTCGGTGACGAACGGATCATAGACCCGCACTTCCATGTTCAGTGCCAATGCCGTTGCGGCCACGATCCGGCCTATGGTGCCGTAACCGATGATGCCGAGGACCTTGTTGGACAGTTCCGTGCCCATGAATAATGAACGCTTCCATTCACCGGCCTTGACCGAGCGATCGGCCTGCGGCAGGTTGCGGCTCAGGGACAGGATGTGTGCCAGTGTCAGTTCGGCGGTGGTGGTGGCGTTGGCGTCGGGGGTGTTGAGTACCGCAATACCTCTGGAGGTGGCGGCCGCCACATCAATGTTATCCACGCCTCTGCCGGCGCGTCCGATCACTTGCAGATGCGGGGTGGCGGCGATCA
>JBPCXW010000011.1:0-5376 GCA_051008185.1 Gammaproteobacteria bacterium | reverse complement strand
TGTCTCTGGGCTTCAGAAACAACCAGATGGTCAGGAGCTACAGGGAAGCCAACACCAAAACCACGAACTCGTTTTTCTCGGCTGTGCAAGATCACTATGGTGTCGGGATTGCCCAAAGACTTGCACCTGATCTGGATTTCTCCGGCAGGACTCCCCTCAGTGGTCGCAAAGTCACCCAGGTTGCCGACCATGCCAAGCAACTCAAAGCGGATCAACTCAAGGAGAACGAAAGGGCCATGCAGGATAATCGCCATGAGGCCGCCGTTTTTCTGGACAAACCGGACGGATTTACCCGGGTACTGAACAGCCGCAATCAGTCAACATCTCAATCCTGGCGCGAAGGCTACACCCAGAGGCAGCAAGACCAGATCGGTGCGATGTTCAAAGAGGCCCTCAATGCCAAGATGAACGACCCCAACTGGGTTGCCGGCCCTGTCTCTGAATCCGAGCTCGCTGGTATCGCCGATTCCGTTCTGAGTAAGGTAGAAAACCGCAATGGCGTACTTGACATGGATTTCCAGAATCTCGCTAACCTGTTTACCTCCTCCACCTCGGGCAACAGTGTTGAGCAACATGGCGAGATACTGCAAGCCCTGGACCAGTGTGCAGCTCACGCCAACCTGTGTGCCGCCTTTGATGATGTCCCTCTTACCGGTCCCGATGACATCAGCAAATACTATGTCAGCAAATTCGGCGATTCTGTCAGGAACATGCGACCGCAGGAGCGCGAAAACCTGTTCAATGCCATCAGCAATCATCCCGCCAGCAAGGAGATCTGTTGCTACCTGTTGAACGGTGAAGCCACCTCTGCGCTTGGTCAGCATCTTGATAATACTCCCTCCGACCCGATCACGGTAAAAGATACTCTGGTCAAATTTCACCGTACCGCCGATGCCCTGGACGGTATCCTCACCGCCCTTGATATCGGTACTTCACCTTTGGATGAGGGTGGTTCAGAGATGTCACTGTCTATGTCATCTACCCCGGACACCGCGCCCGTCGCCAAGCAGCCACTACGCACCGAGGCATGGATCAAAACCCACGCCGATGGCTTTGCCGGTGGTATGAAGGTGCGCGATGAAAACTTTATGAGTGCGTTCAAAAACTTCCAGCTGACCAATCACCAACTGGATCTGGATAAGGTAGGTCTCAAAACAGAGTCCGGCGGTGCGCGTCTCTACAGGCAACAGCTTGATTCCGACAGCTTCAAACAGGAAATGGTGCATGTCGCCGACTCCGATATCAACGCCCCGGGCAAGGAACTGGGCTGGAACAAGGCCTTCCTGAAAGACCTGACCCGCAGTGAGTACCGGGTCAATGGCGAGCCCGTGACCGGTACGCAGGAGGAACGCCTCGCCACCATAGAACAGAAGCTGGGAACCAAAAATGCGATGATCATGAGTCATTTCGCCCATCAGGGCACCTTCGCTTCCGTCATGACCCAGAGTGTCGCCGAGTTCGGTACCGCCTTTACCTATCAGGAACAGAGTGACAAGTTTTATGATATGTCGGTGAACAACAACGGAGATTTGCAACTGCATTGCGGCGCCAATGCCGACATCTCCCATGTATCAAACAGCGAGGGAGATATTGAAACCATCCCCGAAGACAGCCCCTATTCCACAGATGTTGTCTTGAAAATTGAGGTTAATAAGGAATCCGGAAAGGTCTCTCCGTCTCTGCCCAGCCCGGTATCCGTTGATTATCAGATCCACTCCAAGGTTGCGGAACCTGTTTCCGTGCAGAGCCCTGCTACTCCCGGTCCCGCCGCCGCCGACAAGTTAGCCAGCCCTATGCAGAATATGGCCGCCGGTGCAATGTACCAGGGTATGGCCGCGGCCGCACGTTCCGGCATCGACACAACCAACCGAAATTTGGCCGACAATATACTCGGCGAACAACACACCACCGAACAGGTAAACGACATCCTGACATCCGGCGATGGAGGTTTGCGACGCGGTATTACCGCGATGCAGGCTATCAAACAACTTGACCCTGCCGGCCTGCCCCCCGAATCTCTGAACGGCCCTCCCGACAAGTGGCGAAGACAGACTCAAGCCGTCCGTGAAATGGTCGATCAAATAGGTAACACTCACTTTAATTCCCGCGTGCAAGGCTCCTTTACTCAATACGGTACTGATAGAAATAACCCCTACGGTCTGGTGCAGCACAATCCTGAATTGGATCAACCCGTCCGGGAATGGCTCGCCGAAGGCGTCAATCTGCTTGACCAGTTGCTCTCCGTGCAAGAACGGGCACTCAACAATGAACCGCCGATGCCGGTAGAGGATTTGCAGGATCTGATAGATACCGTCACGACATTCTCCTATTCTCATCTGCGGAGATGATGCCGGGAAAGGCGGCTATCGGCACATCCGCCCCGCATGATACAATGCCCGATTACAGGACCTTCGGGCCGACACAGACAGAATGGGAGTAGCAAGATATGCCTGACGAAAAGCCGACGCCGGACACGGACGATACGTCAGTGCCGAGTGGAGACACACCGGCACCGGCCGTGGCTGACGATGCGGCCCCCGAGAAAGGGGCGAGTAACGCTGAAGCCGCGGCCAAAGTGACAGTGGATGAACTGCCGCTAACCGTGATGTTTGTCGCCGGTCAGTTACAGGGGACTGTGGGCAGCTTGCAACAGTTTACGCCCGGTTATTTTATTGACCTGCAAAAAGCCGTTGATCGGCAGGTGGATATCACCGTCAACGGAGTTTGTCTGGGCAAGGGCGAGCTGGTGGAGGTTGATGGGCGGGCCGGTGTGCGTATTCTGGAGTACGGGCAGGGTGGCAAATAGCCCGCAGGATAGCGCCAACGGGCATGACAGGCCGGCTAATTTATTGAATTTAGTAGAAATTTCTATTGCCGAGGTTGCGTATATGGGTAATTAAACAGAACAGGAGTATGCTAGATGTGGAGAGACATCAAAACGGTAGTAATTTCTTTAATATCGCTGGAACCTCTGCGCTAATAAAGGTTCCAATAGCGAGTAAACAACAGGAGGAAATACAATGTCAGAACTCAATATTAATACTATACAAGGCTTTTTTCACAAACCACTGGAAGACCAGGGAAATGAAATCAAGAATATGGCGAGCAATAAGGATATGAGTGATGAGGAATTGGCGACCATGACGATGAAGTTTAATCGTTACAACATGGTGCTGAGTCTGGAAACTTCCATGGCGAAAAGCATAGCCGATACATGGAAGAGCATAACCCAGAAAATTTCATAAGGTGATCGCGATGGAATTACCAAAAGAAATAATAAGGTTATGCGCTGATCTGGGGTTCGCAGCCAGCCGCTTCCCAAGTATGGGGGTTGAGTGTGTGCAGATATTTGAGGGCATCAGGGTAGTGAGCCCCGACAGTCCCGTATGGGCGGTTGGTCATGGCATGGTGTATGCAAACGCCGGACGTGACCCGGGCAGGGCCTGCGCCTTTCTCAACGAGCAGGGTATCACTGAAGATTCCGGCGATATGGCCGGGCGCGCTTTCCTCGGTATGTTTTTGGCGTTGGCCAAGCGGAGCGCCCAAAGCGAGAAGGTGTTGAACAAGGTGATTGACGACGGCAGTGACGAGCAGGCCGTAGAGCTTGCGCAGACAATGCTGGATAACATGAAACTAGTCTCCTGATCCTGTACCTGCCCCGGTGAAAATCCGGGTGCAGGTGCAAGCAACGGAGAAAACGTGGAGGTAAAGAGAGATGGGCAACGGCACCAGTGCGGTAGGCAATCAGAGTAATCAGATAAATATCAGACAATCCCCCCCTCCGAGCTCTAACGATACGGGTGCGACGGGAGGGGTAAACCAGACCACGCAACAGCGCGGGAAGGTTGTCACCTGGCTCAGAAAAGTGACCGGCAAGGAGGCGCGGGCAATCACCGAGCGAACCCATAACGCGATAGATAATCTGGCACAGCGTACCTTCCAGGAGTATGGGGTGGAATCATCTGCTGAACTTGTCCTGCACACCCTCGGCGATAAAATGCCGGATGGCAAGCAGATAAAGGACCGCACCGTAAGAGCGAATGTGCTTGAACGTGTCACGGAGCGTGGCATCAAACAGGTGGAAATGCAGAACTCCACTATCGCCAGCCGAGCTCAGGGGCTAGCCGATCTGGATGAAGCCGGGGTGATGACCGACGCGCAACTGGAGGCGCTAACACAAGTAGGAATCCTGGCGACGGACATAGACGAAGCCGTGTTACACAGTGACCGAACCCTGAGTATTCTGGACGAAGGACATCAGTTGAGCGGGGAAGATATGGAAAACGTGCAAACCAGTCTGGCGGCGGCCAAATATAATCTGGCCAGACTGCCGGCAGCGTTGGAGAAACTGAAGCAGGAAAACCCGGACCCGGCATTGGGCAAATATGTTGATCGCTTACAACAAGACCTGATAAACCGGCACATGGAGGTAGCGGATATGATGTGTAAATATGATCTTGACGAGGCCCCCCCGATGTCCGGCGTCAGCCGCGGCGATCGGATAGAGGCAAACATACTACAGGCAACCGCGGCACTGAAGGTGGCACAGGGTTTGGATGTGCCCGGACTGACGGCGGAAGGCAAGCAGGAAATCGTCGGTGCCCTGCAAGACCATCTACAGGAGTTGAAACTGGCCAAGGATATGACAACGGGCGGCCCCACGGAAGATTCCGTGGCTCAGGACACGGATCTATTGGAGGAGTTGGCAAGCACCAAATTTGCCTTGGGCGGGAAGAAAAAGAAAAAAGCTGATCCGAAGGCCATGGAGGCGTTGCAAAAACGTTGGAACGAGCAGGCGAGTAGCACAAACGAAAACAAATCATGGTTGCCGGTGACCGACTCCAAGGTGAGTCAGCCGGATATGCTAAAGGCTTTTATGCAACATCGGCTCAAGGCGGCGGGGGTCAAGAAAGAGGCAATGCCTGATCTAAAGGCCCAGTTCAAGAAAGGGGTAAACGAGGCCCGCAATGAGCGGAACTGGAACCCGATAGAATCGACACTACAGTTTTCAGTGGGGGACAAAACCGTTAAGGTACAGAGCACGATCACCCCGGCCTCTAATTTTTCACAACACTTTGCGGCAGATTATGAGAAGAACGGTGTCAATTGCTTCGAAAGAATGCAGGGTGAGCACGTGCCCAATTTGGCGCATACGGAGCTAAAAGACGAATCCGGCAAGACGGTATTTTCGGGACTTCGCCACGGCATTCTCGATTCCTATGAGATCAGTGCGGGTTCTCTGCAGAAATTGCCGGACAGCGAACTAAGAGAGATGGTGGATAAGTATCTGAACCCGGCGGAAAAACATACCTATGATTCGACAGACACAGAGAACATTCCCGAAGCCAAACTTGAGTCCAGAGCAGACACGGTTGA
>JBPCXW010000010.1:0-7813 GCA_051008185.1 Gammaproteobacteria bacterium | reverse complement strand
CCACTATCCATATAGAGTTTGCCGGTAGCCCCGCACGAAGGGGTTTTTTTGTGCCTGTCGGTAGCAGATTGAATCCCGCAACAGGCGTTGCCGCGCCACGGAGTGATCTAATGTGTTGTAGAAGGTGGGCCGTCGGCCCATTTTTTGTTTCAGGCTGATGAGCGGGCAAGCGACAGGGCTTGAGACCTTGCTGCAACCCGTGGTGGCCGGGCTGGGTTATCAGTTGTGGGGGATTGAACAGGCCGACGGGCAGTTGATACGGATTTATATTGACGCGGAGCAGGGGATCACCCTGGCGGATTGTGAGGCGGTTAGCCGTCAGGTGTCGGCGGTGCTGGATGTGGAAGGGCCGGTGCGGGGCGGTTATACCCTGGAGGTGTCTTCCCCCGGTCTTGACAGGCCGCTGTTCAGCGCGGCGCAATTTCGGCGTTATCTGGGCGAGAAAGTCAGTTTGAAACTGCGCGGGAAAATAGCCGGGCGTAACAAGTTGAGCGGTTATCTGGAGGCAGTGGATGATACTGCGGTGACAGTTCGCAGTGATGAAGAAGAGGTATATGAAATCCCGCTGGATGTGGTGCGTAAGGCCAATCTGATCTGGCAGGGGTAAATAGTTACAACTAAACAGTTTATGAGCATTCGGGAAATAACAGTAGATGAATAGAGAAATACTAATGGTTGTGGAGGCAGTGTCCAATGAAAAGGGCGTCTCCAAAGAACTTATTTTTGAAGCGATAGAGGCGGCACTCGCCAGTGCCACCAAGAAACGTAACCGCGAGGACGTTGAGGTGCGTGTGGCTATCAATCAGGAGACGGGTGACTATGAGACTTTCCGCCAGTGGCTGGTGGTTGAGGATCAGGTGGAATCGCTGGAGACACCATCGCGTGAAATCAGGTTGAGCGATGCCAAAGAAAAAGACCCTGCGATTGAGCTGGAGGGTTTCATAGAAGAACCGATGAAGTCAGTTGAGTTCGGTCGCATCGCCGCGCAGGCCGCGAAACAGGTGATCGTGCAAAAAGTACGCAAGGCTGAACGGCAGCGGGTTTATGACGCCTATATCAATCGTGTCGGTGAAATAGTCAGTGGTCAGGTCAAGCGGGTTGAACGGGGTAGTGTCATTCTTGATTTGGGTAACAACGCCGAGGGGATGATCCCGCGGGAGGCAATGATCCCGCGTGAGGCAGTCAGGCCGGGTGAGCGTATCCGTGCCTATCTGCAAGCGGTGGTGCCGCCTGAAAATCGTGATTCACAGTTGTTACTCAGCCGTACCGCACCCGAGTTGCTCATTGAATTATTCGAGATTGAAGTGCCGGAGATCAACGAGGGGCTGATAGACATTATCGGCGGTGCCAGAGACCCGGGCCTGCGCGCCAAGATAGCGGTGCGTGCCAATGACAGCCGGATTGATCCGATAGGGGCCTGTGTCGGTATGCGCGGCTCCCGCGTGCAGGCGGTATCCAACGAACTGGGCGGCGAGCGCGTTGATATCGTGCTGTGGGATGAAAATCCGGCACAGTTCGTGATCAATGCGATGGCGCCCGCCGAGGTGGTGTCCATCATGGTGGATGAGGATGCACATAGTATGGATGTGGCGGTGGCCGAGGAAAACCTGTCGCAGGCCATAGGCCGGGGCGGGCAGAATGTGAAACTGGCCAGCGAATTGACCCGCTGGGAACTGAATGTGATGTCGGTAGAGCAGGCGGATGAAAAGACCGAGACCGAGTCACAGGAATTACACAAGATGTTTATGGAACAACTGGATGTAGATGAAGAGATAGCCATCATTCTGGTGCAGGAAGGTTTTTCCAGTGTGGAAGAGGTCGCCTATGTGCCGGAAGGCGAGATGCTGGATATTGAAGAGTTTGATGAGGCCCTGGTGAAAGAACTCAGAGACCGGGCTCGTGACATCATGCTGACCCGTGCGATAGCAAACGAAGAACGCCTGGCGGACGCCAAGCCGGCCGATGATTTGATCGGCATGGAGGGTATGGACGATACACTGGCTTATGAACTTGCCGGGCGCGGCGTGGTGACGATGGAAGACCTGGCCGAGCAGTCCGTAGATGAACTGATGGAAGTGGAAGGTATGGAAAAAGCGCGTGCCAGTGAATTGATCATGACAGCACGCCAACCCTGGTTTGAAGCAGAAGAGGAAGCACAGGAGGATAGCGCCAATGCCTGATGTGACAATAAGACAATACGCCGATGCAATAGGCATTCCGGTTGATAAACTGTTGCTACAACTGCAACAGGCCGGGATGAGTGACAAATCCGCCGAGGATATGATCTCCGATGAGGAGAAATCAGAGTTGTTGGGATACTTACGTCGGCAACGCGGTCAGGATGGGGGTTCTGATCCGAGCAAGATCACCTTGCGTCGCAAAACCGTCAGCGAGATCAAGGTGCCGATCAGCTCACCGGGCAGTCGCAGCAAGCCCCGCTCCAAGACGGTGAATGTGGAGTTTCGCAAGCGGCACACCTATATCAAACGCACCGTACTGGAAGAGCAGGCCGCAGCAGAGGCGGCACAGAAGCGGGAGGAGCAGGCCAGACAGGAGCAGGAACGGCAACAGTTGCTGGAACAGCAACAGGCCGAGCAGGCGCGCAAGGCCGAACAGGAACGTGTAGCCACCGAGCAGGCCGCGGCTACGGAGGCCGTTGCTACTGTCGAGGGGATAGCGGAGGAAGCGTCGGTTGCACAAGTTGCGGATGCGATGCAAGCACCACAGACAGAGACACCGGCGGCACCCGCGCCGGGATCCACGCCGCGAAAGGAATTGCATGTTGCCTCGGATAAATCGGGTAAGCGCAAGAAGAAACGGCGTTCGCGTCCGGTAGTGAAACGTCCGGTGCAACACGCGTTTGAAAAACCGACGGCACCGATGGTGCGGGAGGTTGAGATCCCGGAAAGTATCACGGTCGCCGAATTGGCCCAACGTATGTCCGTCAAGGGTACCGAGGTGGTCAAGGTAATGTTAAATCTGGGCAGCATGGTGACCATCAACCAGACCATTGATCAGGATACGGCCGCAGTCGTTGTGGAAGAAATGGGGCACACCCCCAAGCCGCTAAACGAAAACGCCCTGGAAGAAGAGATGACCCAGACCGGTGTGAGCGGCGATGCAATAACCCGCGCCCCGGTGGTAACCATTATGGGCCATGTTGATCACGGCAAAACATCCCTGCTGGATTACATACGCCGAAGCAAGGTCGCCGACGCCGAGGCCGGTGGTATCACACAACACATCGGTGCTTACAGTGTGCAGCATGAAAAAGGCAACATCACCTTTCTTGATACGCCGGGGCATGAGGCATTCACCGCAATGCGGGCCAGGGGTGCACAAGTAACGGACATCGTAGTGGTGGTTGTCGCCGCCGATGATGGCGTGATGCCGCAGACCGAAGAGGCCGTGAAACACGCCCAGCTGGCGTCGGCACCGATGATCATTGCGGTGAACAAGATTGACAAGGCCGAGGTTGATCCCGACAAGGTCAGACAGGACCTGTCCAAATTTGAAGTGGTGCCCGAGGACTGGGGCGGCGATACCTTGTTTGTCAATGTATCGGCCAAAACCGGTGAGGGTGTTGATGAGTTACTGGATAGCATCTTGTTACAGGCCGAGGTACTGGAACTCAAGGCCGTTGATACCGGGCCGGCATCGGGTATCGTTATTGAGACCAGACTGGATAAGGGCCGGGGGCCGGTGGCTGCGGTATTGATACAGGGTGGCCGTCTGGAAAAAGGCGATGTGATCCTGACCGGCCATGAGTTTGGCCGGGTGCGCGGTATGTACGATGAGAAGGGCAAGGAAGTGAGTGCGGCGGGGCCGGCGACGCCGGTGGAAGTGCTGGGTTTATCCGGTACGCCCAATGTGGGGGACGAGGTGAGGGTCATCGCCGATGAGAGAAAGGCACGCGAACTGGCCCTGTTCAGACGGGGTAAATACCGTGACGCGACGCTGGGCCAACAGCAGACATCCAAGCTGGAGACGGTCATATCGCAAATGGGCACCGATCAGGGAGCGACGGTGAATCTGTTGATCAAGGCCGATGTACAGGGCTCCGCCGAGGCCTTGTCGGATGCATTACAAAAACTGGGCAACGAAGAGGTGGCCGTCAATATCATCAGCAGCGCGGTCGGCGGGATTACAGAATCGGATGTGAATCTGGCCCTAGCCTCAAAAGGCGCGGTGATAGGTTTCAATGTGCGGGCTGACAGTGCCGCCAAGCGGGTTGTAGATGAAGAGGGCATTGATTTGCGCTATTACAGCATCATCTATGAGGTTGTTGATGATGTGAAAGCGGCAATCAACGGTTTGTTGTCGCCCGAGATACGGGAACAGATCATTGGTGTGGCGGAAGTCAAGGAAGTGTTCAGTTCCCCCGGCTTTGGTGACATTGCCGGTTGCATCGTGTCATCCGGCGTGATGCGCCGTTCCAGCCCGATACGGGTGTTGCGCGATAACATTGTTATCTACGAAGGCGAACTGGAATCATTACGGCGCTTCAAGGATGATGTGAACGAGGTCAAATCCGGTACCGAGTGTGGTATCGGGGTAAAGAATTACGATAATGTGCAAGCAGGTGATCAGATTGAGGTGTTTGAGCGTGTTGAGGTCAGCAGGACAGTCTAGCTTGTAATGGCCAGAGAATACGGGCGCAACCAGCGTGTCGCCGATCAGGTACAGCGTGAGTTGGCGGTGGTGATACAACGTGAATTGACTCAGGAGCTGGGCATGATCACCTTGTCAGCAACCGATGTCAGCCCTGATATGAAAAACGCCAAGGTTTATTTTACCTTCTTGCAACAAACAAAAGAGTTGGATGCGGTTGCACTGCAAGCCAGATTGAATGACATGGCCGGGCATTTCAGACACCATCTCGCCAAGACCTTGCCGCTCAAGATGGTGCCCAGACTGACATTTATTTATGACGAATCCATTGAGCGCGCCAACCGTCTCAATGCACTGCTTGATTCGGTCAAGCAGGACTAACCCGGTAGCAGTGACAATATGGGCAGGAAGAGAAAGCACCGGGGCCGCCCCGTTGACGGGATCGTGTTGCTGGATAAACCGTCCGGCATCACATCAAATGAGGCCCTGCAGCAGGTAAAGCGTTTGTTTCAGGCGCAGAAGGCCGGGCATACCGGTAGCCTTGACAAGGGCGCGACCGGTCTGTTGCCCCTGTGTCTGGGCGAGGCCACCAAGTTTTCCGCCTTTTTGCTGGAGGCGGATAAACACTATGAGGCTGTCTGCCAACTGGGTGCGGAGACAACCACCGGTGATGCGGCGGGCGAGATCGTTGCCAGCCAGCCCATCCCCGCCTTGACCGAACAGCAGATACAAGCCGTGCTGGCCGGATTTTTGGGGCTGACGCAACAGGTGCCGCCGATGTATTCTGCGGTGAAACAAAACGGCCAGCCTTTGTATAAACTGGCATATCAGGGTAAGGAAGTAGAGCGGCAGGCGCGAGAGATTCGTATTGACGAGATCGTGTTACAGGGTTTCACTGTTGATACCTTGTCCATTGCCGTCAAGTGTTCAAAAGGCACTTACATCCGTACCCTGGCGCAGGATATTGGCCGCGAGCTTGGATGCGGGGCGCATGTCAAGTCTCTGCGTCGGCTAGCCTCCGGCCCTTTTACGGCCGAGCAGATGATCAGCCTGCCGGAGTTGCAGGCACTCGCCGAGGCCGGACTGGAGCAACTGGATGCGCGCTTATTGCCCGTAGATGCCGTACTCGCCGGGTTGCCCGAGGTGCGGTTGCTGGAGGCGGTGGCCTATTATCTGTGTCAGGGTCAGGCGGTGCTGGTGCCGCATGCCCCCACCGCCGGTCTGGTGCGCCTGTATGATGAGGATGAGCAGTGCTTTCTGGGGATTGGCGAGGTGCTTGAAGATGGCAGAATTGCGCCAAAACGGCTGTTGAATCGCTGAATCCCATTGCCCTGCGGGGGCGGCGATTTTATCTTGTAGATAATAGGGGGTGTGGTTACAATGGTTCCGATTTTACCGGAGAGTTAAATGTTGAGAGTAGAAATATCATGTCAATGAATCAGCAACAGAAGGCTGATATCGTAAGAGATTATCAACGGGGCGGTACCGATACCGGCTCACCTGAGGTACAGGTGGCCTTGCTTACCGCGCGTATTACCGATCTGTCCGATCACTTCAAGGCACATGGCAAAGATCATCATTCACGGCAGGGCTTGTTGCGGATGGTGAATCAGCGCCGCAAGTTGCTTGATTATCTGAAAAGCAAGGATATTGATCGTTACCGTGATCTGATAGATAGACTTGGTTTAAGAAAGTAATATCCCCTCGCCAATCATTAGCAATAGACATATCACAAACAGGTCAGCCGTCGCAGGCCGGTCATTATTCATTCCGCATAAATAAACAGTCAGGACAATATCCATGAAAGAGGTCAAGAAAGAGTTTCAATACGGCAGTGCCCGGGTGGTGCTGGAGACAGGCAAGATCGCCCGTCAGGCATCCGGCTCGGTGCTGGTAAGTATGGGCGACACGGTTGTGCTGGTCACTTGCGTGGCGAGCAAAGAGGCGAGGGAAGGGCGGGACTTTTTCCCGCTGACGGTGGATTATCAGGAAAAGACCTATGCCGCCGGTAAAATTCCGGGCGGTTTTTTCAAGCGCGAGGGTCGGCCGTCTGAAAAAGAGACGCTTACCGCGCGTTTGATTGACAGACCCATACGCCCGCTGTTCCCGAAGGGATACAGGAACGAAGTGCAGGTGATTGCGACCGTGATGTCACTGGATCCCGAGATTGATCCGGATATTCCCGCCATGATCGGCGCCTCCGCCTCTGTCGTGTTGTCAGGCGCGCCTTTTAGCGGGCCTATCGGTGGTGCCAGAGTCGGTTACCGCAACGGCGAGTATCTGTTGAACCCGACCTTTTCTGATCTGACCTCTTCCGAGTTGGATCTGGTTGTTGCCGGTACCAGCAGCTCTGTGTTGATGGTGGAATCCGAGGCCCGGTTATTGTCGGAAGAAGTGATGCTGGGCGCGGTGAACTACGGGCATGAGCAGATGCAGGTGGTAATAGAGAACATCAAACAACTGGCCGACGAGGCCGGGATCAAGCCCTGGGATTGGGAGGCACCGGCAACCGATGCCGAGTTACAGGAACAAGTAGAGAAGCGTTGTACAGACTTGCTGCGCGAGGCCTACTCCATTACTGACAAGCTGAGCCGCAAGGAGCGTATCAGGGAGATCACCGATGAGGCGGTTGGCGCGATACTGGAAGAGTTTGAGGATAAATGGGAGGAGGCCGTCATTCACGCTATGGTGGAGCAGTTGGAAAGCAGCACGGTGCGCGGGGGTATTATTGCCGGTGAGCCGCGTATTGACGGGCGTGATAATAAAACGGTTCGTCCGGTCTCCGTTGCTGTCGGGATTCTGCCCCGCGCCCACGGTTCCGCCTTGTTCACCCGCGGTGAGACGCAGGCCATTGTGGCCGCGACCCTCGGCACTGACAGGGACGCGCAGATCATTGATGCGATTGAAGGTGAGCGTCGCGACCCGTTTATGTTGCATTACAACTTCCCACCTTTTTGTGTCGGTGAGACCGGCAGGGTGGGCTCGCCACGGCGGCGTGAGATAGGGCATGGGCGTCTGGCCAAGCGCGGTGTCATGGCGGTGATGCCGACGGCGGAAGAGTTTCCCTATGTCATCCGGGTGGTCTCCGAGATCACCGAATCCAATGGTTCCAGCTCTATGGCGTCTGTGTGTGGGACCAGTCTTGCCCTGATGGATGCGGGTGTCCATATCAAGGCACCGGTCGCCGGTATCGCGATGGGGC
>JBPCXW010000009.1:0-3184 GCA_051008185.1 Gammaproteobacteria bacterium | reverse complement strand
GAAGCCGTCTCAATTCGAAAGGGTCGTACAGGCATTGATTTTTGTATTTCTCATACAGGTCTCAGTCATCATGGTTGAACTCTGCTGGAGAGGAATCGGCCAGCATGATGCTTTTTTTAATTGGCATGAATCTTTTGAAATAATATGGTCAGCATTAGCAGCCGTACTGCTAGGGATTTTATTTGCATGGTTTGCCAACAATGATATGCTGCACGGCCTACTCAGAATCGTAGGTATAACGAAAGAAACCTCTTATCCGTCAGATTGGTATACTAGATTTTCAGATGTTGGGTTCGTCGTCATTCATTTTAAGGACAATCTGCGTTTGTTAGGTTGGATGAAAGAATGGCCATCAGACCCTACTAAAGGGCATTTCTTGATTCAGAATCCGTCGTGGATTAAGGATGGTAACGAAGTACCGGTTGAAGGCGTGAGGCATATTCTCATTGATGTTAATGATGTAAGATGGTTCGAGTTTTTAGACCAACCACAGGAGACTAGTCATGGGCAGGAAAGCACCTAATCCACCAGCGCCATTCCCTCGGCCTCCGAGAAGCGGGGAACAGTTCGGTCGCGGCGTGAACACCCGACCTATACCAGAGACACGCCCCAAGCCCCCGCCTGGGCCGCCGAAGCAGAACACCTGACATCCTTTAGGGGGATGCTGAAAGTACGCTGTAGGTGTACCGTTACGCAGCATCTGGCGTCTGGAGCCCCTGGGACCCTAATGCGAATGAAAGACAAAAAGAAACAACGCAAACCCAGTCGCTTATCCCAGGAAGACCAAGCGCTGTGGAAAGAGGCTACGGATGGGGTTGAACCTCTCCGGCAAAAAGAAGGCAGCGGGAAAGTTGCGCCTGGGGTCAAGGAAAAACCGGCAACTTACAAACTGGCAAAGTCCGTAACGCCGCCGCCTGAACACCCTCGTGCGCCTGCCCCCAAGTCAGTGGCAAAAATGGACCCGCGCCTGGTCAAGAAGCTCGGGCAGGGCCAAGCCGACATTGACAGCCGAATAGACATGCACGGCCTGACTCAACAGCAGGCGCAAAACAAGTTGCTAGCTCACCTGATGGAAGCTCAAGCCGAGGGAGATCGAATCGTGCTGGCAATCACCGGCAAAGGAACGCATTCCGCATTAACACACCAATCTAGCGGAAAGGAAGGGGGAGTCATTCGCAGCACCCTTCCGAAATGGCTGAACTCCTCTGAGTTCCGATATCTGGTTTCGGAGTATGCACCAGCACATCGCAAACATGGCGGCTCTGGTGCGTACTATGTGCGGGTTAGGAGGAAGTAATTGAAACGGGGTATAATGGCAAAATGACAAACACCAATAGACATGGGCAGAGATGGAGCAGACAAGAGCTGTTGATTGCGTTTGGCCTCTATTGCAAAATATCGTTTGGCAAGGTGAACGCAAGAAACCCTGAGATTATTCGTGCTGCGGCAGTCATAGGCAGGACACCGTCGTCACTCGCAATGAAACTGGCCAATATAGCAAGCCTTGATTCGAAAATTACCTCAACAGGCCGCAGTGGGCTGTCCGGGGCATCTAAGGTAGATAGAGAGATGTGGGAAGAGATGCATAACTGGGGTAGTTTTATCCCTGTTGCGGAACAGGCGTTAGCCGAAGTTGCTATGATCGCAAAAGGCGGTAGCGAGAAGGAAAGCGGCAGAATCCGTATTGGTCACGACGAAAACGTAAGTTATGAAGGCGTAGATAGAGAAACCAGTTCTACAACTCGCGTTGGTCAAGACCTATTCAGAGCATCTGTGATGAGCGCATACGACAACAGATGTTGCATCACGAGGCTCCCTATTCCTGTATTCCTTGTTGCAAGCCACATAGTTCCATGGAGCAAGAATACCAAAGACCGCCTGAATCCAAGCAATGGGCTTTCGTTGTCTGTTATTCATGATAAAGCTTTTGATCGTGGTCTGATTACAATTAGCGAAAACATGTCTGTTGTTTTGTCTAGCGAAATTGAAGGGGTTGATAATGATTTTTTCAGAGCAGCGATTCAGAATTACGAAGGAAAGGAAATAGCGATGCCGGAGAAATTCCCTCCACGCCAAGATTTTCTTGAGTATCACCGCAACAATGTTTTTCAACAGTAATGGAGATAAACCGATGAATGTACTTCTTAAATATTTGTACAGGGATGCCGGAAACAACAAACGGCATGACAGGGTGACTTTTTCTAACAAACAAGGCACTGACATGGATGTATTGCTTAAGACAATACGATCTAAGTTGTTAGATGGAAGATGCTTTGTTGCAGAGGAGGTTGGTGTCCCAGCGCTATATTTTGATTCGTATGACCCCGAGTTAGATCATGCTTGGCATGAATTCGATGATTTGATTGAGGTGGATACTGAACCTAATACCGGTGATAGAGACATATCGCAATTTATAGCGGCACTTTAGTGCGCCGCTACACCACCGCCAAAACACGCCCGTAGAGAACACCATGACAACCCCCGCAATAATAAACCTAATAATCTTCACCGCCCTACTAGCCCTGCTATTCCAGTTCAGCAAACGGGAGCTTTCCCTAGCCCGCCGGGTTCTAATCGGACTAGTGGCCGGCACCGTTTTCGGCTTCTACCTGCAATTCATGTTCGGCTTTTCCAGCCAGGTAAGCGCAGAGACGCTGGAATGGACCAACGTAATCGCCAATGGCTATGTCAATCTGCTGCGCATGATAATCATGCCGCTGGTGCTTATCACGATGATTGCCGCAGTGCTGAAAGTGCAAAAGATAAAGACCTTGGGCAAGGTCGGCGGTTCAGTAATAGGCATCCTGATGCTCACCACCACGATTGCCGCCATTATCGGCATCATCATGGCCACTGTGTTCGGCCTGAATGCGGGCGACCTGACCACTGGCACAAGGGAATTGGCGCAGGCCGAAGCGCTGGCGACGCGGCAGGAAACTGTAGCAGCCCTGACCATGCCGGAGATGCTGGTAAGTTTCGTATCACGCAATATATTCCTTGACCTTACCGATGCGCGCAGCACCTCCATAATCGCGGTAGTCATATTCGGCCTAATCTTCGGCGTGGCCGCTTTGCTGGTAAGCGAAGAAAGCAAAGTGCATGGCGAACGGATAACAAGCTTCGTTGACACAACCCAAACAGTAATAATGAAACTGGTCAAACTGGTGATGAACCTCACCCCTTA
>JBPCXW010000008.1:0-23724 GCA_051008185.1 Gammaproteobacteria bacterium | reverse complement strand
GCTTATTCCGGCAATTTCCAGACACAGGGAATTGCATACCATCAAATGACCGGAAACATGCCAGACCATAATGGGGTGTTCTGTGGATACCGCATCCAGATCAAACTTTGTTGGATGCCGTTGCTCTTTGAGCAGTGAATCATCATAACCGGCGGCCATAATCCACTCTCCGGCGGGCACTTCTGCGGCACGGGCAGTCAGCAGGTTTTGCAAATCCGCGATATTGCGAATTTCACCTACCGGCGGTGAAGCGGCGTTTTCAAAGGCCATAAATGAAATCACCGCACTGATGTGCCCATGGCTGTCAATAAATCCGGGCAACAGGGTGGCGTTTTTCATGTCGCGGTATCTGATGTTATTTCCCGAGACTTTCTCTACCTGCAGACGATCCCCTATTGCCAGTATCCTGCCGTCCCGTTCTGCGAGGGACTCAACAACAGGGTTGTCATCATCCATGGTCAGGATATTGCCATTGACGAACACAGTGGTCAGGGGATCCTGTACTGATTTTTCACAGGCTATCAGAGAACATAATATCCCAAAAACCGGAATGAGGTTTGAACGCATAACGTGTCACTGCTGCATGCGTTAATCAATCACCTGTTTGGATGTACCAAACAACAGCCAAACAAGCATCCCGATAATATGCACTACGGCGGCCAAAGCGAAGGCGGCGACATAGGTTCCAGTGATATCCACCAGCCAGCCCGTTATGGCAACACCGATGATGCCCGGGATCGTACCGAAGGTATTGCTGATGCTCCAGAGAATATCACTGTGTTTCGGGGCCATCTCAAGGACGGCGGGGGCGAATCCTGAATAACACACTCCCAGACAAGCCAGGGCACCACACATGGTCGCCACGGCAATCCCGGGACTGGACGCGCCACCGGCAAAAAACAAAAACAGGGCTGATCCTCCAAGACCTATAGTCTGGGCCAGCTTGCGTACATGGGTGGCATCCATGCCACCCTTCAATAATTGATCTGCCACTACCCCGGCGACATTCATTGCCACAAACATGGAAATCCACGGTGCCATGGAATACAGGCCGGACCCTACAAGCGATATTCCCTGAGCATCGTTGAAATAACTGGGTAGCCAGGCCAAAGCGACATAAAGCCCCCAGTTGGTACAGAAATTGGTCACGATCAATGCCCGGCAGGCACGATGAGAGAATATCCGCCCCCACGGTATCGGCAGGGTTTCCTTTTTATCCTGACGAACACTTGACAATAATTCCTGCTCCTCTTCGGTCAATCCGTCATGCTCCAGAGGATTGTCCTTAATCAGCCAAAACCAGAACAAGGCCCAGACAAAACCTGCAATGCCAAAGCTGTAAAAAGCCATGGGCCAACCGTATTCAACGATAATCCAGCCGGTGACCAGCAGAGCAAGTAAGGTTCCGACAATGGCACCGCTGGATAAAAAAGCAATAACGCGGGCTCGTTCATAAGGTGGAGCCCAGCGACTGGAGATACCAAAAGCGGCCGGCGGCGATGCGGCCTCACCCGCCCCTAACAGAATTCTGGCCCCCAGCAACAAGAGCATGGAACCCGATGCGGCGGCCATCGGTGTCAGCATGGTGAAAAAGGACCAGAGTATTACAGCGACACCCAATACGATCTTGGCACCATATCTATTGGCCAGCCAACCGCCAATGATCATGAAAAACAGGTATCCAATGAAGAATGATGAAAGCACAAGCCCCTTGGTGGCATCGGTCCAGCCTAACTCCTGTTGCATCTGTATAGCGGCAACGGAGATATTGACACGGTCGGAATAGCCGATTACAAGGGCCATAAATGTCAGCAGGAATACCGTATAGCGTTTGGGCCACATAGAATTAAACCCGGTGGTTATTGCAGTGTGTTTTTATAAATCGTTCCATCTTTCATTATTAGATCTATTTTATTGCCCTGCTGGGCCAATAGAGTAATATCTTCCAATGGATTGCCATTGACAACTAACAAATCCGCATAAGCTCCTTCCTGAATCACGCCTAATTTTCCCTGTTGATAAGGGTGACGTTTACCGCTTTGTTCGAGCAGCTTCGCAGCCATGGATGTTGCCTGCCTGAGGATCTCAAGCGGTGTGAAGTGCTCAGCCCTGGCACTGAACTCGGTGGCCAATAACCTGTTGAACAAGGCATCGGAACCAAAAGCATCTATGCAGAAAGTTATCTTGGGATTGTATTTTTTGATCAGCCGCACCATATTATCCGACCAGGAAACGACTTCTCTGGCCTTGGCGAGTTGAAATTCACTGAGGAAATCAACCTCCATAACAACCTTGTTCCATGCAAAATGAGTGTTAAGGAAAGCATCTTGTGCCACCAGTGTCCGCATGCCTTTTTTATCAATACCAAAACCGTGGTCAATACTGACGAGTCCGGCCTCCAGGGCACGGTTAATCGCCGCTGCGTTATGCAGATGGGCACCTACATAAGTATCCCAGTCTTTCGCTGCCTGTACGGCCGCCTTTAGTTCCTCAAGTGTATATTGCACAGAATCAATAGGATCAAATTCCGAACCCACACCACCGCTACCCATGACCTTGATCTGGGTTGCCCCGCGGGCAAAGTTTTCCCGCACCGACGACAGTACATCCGGCACACCATCGGCGAGACGGTAAAAGCCAAGGCGCTCCCAGTTTGTTGTTCCATCAAACCAGTCAGGATGGGGATCGGTCCAGGCACGGAAATCCCCATGCCCGCCCGTCTGGGTGATGAAGGCCAGTGAAGGCAAAATCCGCGGCCCCGGGACCAGACCCTGATCAATACTTTGCTTGAGTCCCATGACCGGACCACCCAAATCCCTGACTGTGGTAAAGCCCCACATAAGGGTGTCCCCGGCGCGTTTGGCCATGAGTACGCCGATGCGTTCCCAACCCCAGTCACTCATTTCTTTAAGGGAACCCGTAATGGCAAGATGGGAGTGAGTATCAATAAGACCTGGGATCAGGGTACGACCATTTGCATTGACAACCGTGGCGGATGCATCCCGATTCTTGATCGGATCGGCAGAAATTTCTTTGATTAAGTTATCCTCAACGAGCACATAATGATTACTCATCAGTTCCTCGTTAAGGCCATCAAAAATATCAACATTGGCAAGATAAATCTGTTCAGCGTGGACGTTGATAAAACAAAACTGACAGATGAGTAAGGCAAATTTGATCATTTTCATTCTTATTATCCCCTTGCAACAGTTCTTTCAAAGTGCACCATAATACACCGTCACAACATAAAATCAGTTATCAATTCAGGAAAAATTAAGGGAACCCGGGGCAGACTTTTCCAGACTTTTCAGGCTATTATTACGCATCATATTACGGGAGCGAAACTGGCTGGGAGACATATCCGTCCAGCGCTTGAATGCCCTGGAAAAATTACTGCAATCGGAAAACCCCAGTAAATATGCCACTTCACTAATGGATTTATTTTGTTGCTGCATATATTGCTCCGCAAGTTCTTGTCTGGTTTCATCCAAAACCTGTTTATAGCTGACACCCAATTTTTCCAGTTTATTATGCAGAGTACGTACGCTCATATAGAGACTGGCGGCCACATCTTCTTTACTGCATTCGCCTGAGGGCAATAGCTCAACCAGTCTTGTTCTCACCTGCATCACCAGATCACCTTTTATGGTATCAGCCAGCATCTTCATAACAATTTGATCATTTTGCATGGCAAGCTCGGCGTTCGCTGCCGGGAATGGTGTGTCCAGATCAGATTGATTAAATACCATGGCATAATCATCGGTGCAAAACTTAACCGGACAATTAAAGTACTGTTCGTAGATCGCTTCACTGGCTTCGGGGGGCTGTATACCGATATCAATACGGCTGGGTTTAAACTCCGGATTGCTGATCTCGCGAAGAAAATGCACCATGACGACCATATATCCTGATACCAGCGATCGGTATATTGTCTCTTCTATGGAAGCAGCAATCGGGCGGAAAACTAATCGTGGTTCATCTTTATCTTCAAACTCACATGAGTGATTAGTAGTAATAAATGAATGAAACCTTGCAAGCCTCTCGCAAAACGCACGTACACTGCTACTGGAATAAAGGGCAAATCCCAGAGCACCGTAAGTAGTCGGATGGATATGTTGTGCAACGCGGAAGCAGAAACAGGGATCGCCAGTAACGCTTTCCGCTTTAGTGATTAACTGCGCTATTAGCTGCCCCGGAACACGATAGAGCGGTTGGCTGACTTGATACAGGTCCAGGCCTGCCTCACTGAGAACAGCATGACCATCCAATCCATAGGATTCGATGGCTTGGAAAATGCTGACGACCGTGTTACCGTAACTGGATGTTGATTCTGATATCAATGGTAACTCCGCATTAAAAAATACAGGTTCCCGATACTATGATTTTAATCCCGAAAAATCAAGTTACTTGTACTGACCCGGTATATGTGAGAGCAATCAGCAATGCCCCCCACCGGAACTACTACGGGCTACGCCCTTGTGTCACCGGCTCCCCCTTGAGGGGGATCCGTAGAAGGCGAGCCGCAGGCGGTGAGGGGAGCGATGCTGGGCCACCCTATTTACAATCTAAACATCTCATAAGTCAGGACAGCACGCTTCCCAAACCCGCTGTTGATCATTCCTCATAATGTTATTCAAGGCACTACATCTGATCTTTATGGTTACCTGGTTTGCCGGTTTGTTTTACCTGCCCAGACTGTTTGTCTATCACGCGATGAGCGATGATGTGATCGGCATAGCGCGTTTCAAGATCATGGAGAGGAAATTGTTTTACGGCATTATGACACCGGGCGGTGTGCTGACACTCTTGTCGGGCGCGGCCCTGTTTGCACAAGACACCGGTTTTTACGCCGCCCAGTTGTGGTTTCAACTGAAACTGGGTTTGGTTGCCCTGCTGGTCATCTACCATATTTATTGCGGTGTTCTGATCAATACATTCAGGGATGATAAAAATACCCGCAGTCATGTCTGGTATCGCTGGTTTAATGAGATCCCGGTTGTCTTTTTGATTGCGATCATCCTGTTGGCCGTCTATCGGCCCGGCTGAGACTCATGCCACGCTCCCGCGAACGGAAACAATTTGCCGACGCCAAACGCCATATCCCCGGCGGCGTCAATTCACCGGTGCGCGCCTTCAAGGCAGTAGGCGGCGAGCCGATATTTTTCTCCCGCGCCGCCGGCCCTTACCTGTTTGATACCGATGACAAGCGCTACATTGATTATGTCGGCTCCTGGGGGCCGATGATCCTCGGCCATGCCTATCCCGAGGTCATACAAAAAGTGCAGGACTGTGCCGCCAACGGCCTGAGCTTCGGCGCGCCTACCGAGATTGAAACGGCACTGGCCGCCAGGATCATTGCACTGATGCCGAACCTGCAACAGGTGCGCATGGTTAACTCCGGCACCGAGGCGGCAATGAGCGCCATACGCCTGGCCCGCGGCTTTACCGGCAGGGATACCATCGTCAAGTTTGAAGGTTGTTACCACGGCCATGCCGATTCCCTGCTGGTCAAGGCCGGCTCCGGTGCCTTGACTCTGGGCGTGCCCACTTCTCCCGGTGTCCCGGCGGATTTCGCCAAACATACACTGACTCTGGATTTCAACGATGCCGAACAGGTGAAAGACCTGTTTGCCAAAACCGGCGAACAGATCGCGGCGGTTATCGTGGAACCAATAGCAGGTAACATGAATTGCGTCCCGGGTGATGCAACATTCCTGCAAACCCTGCGCGACTGCTGTGATGACTATGCCAGCGTATTGATCTTTGATGAGGTCATGACCGGCTTCCGGGTCGCATTGGGCGGTGCCCAATCTGTCTATAACATCAAACCGGATCTGACGATCCTGGGCAAGGTGATCGGCGGCGGCATGCCGGTAGGTGCCTTTGGCGGTAGGCGCGACATCATGCAACACCTCGCCCCGACCGGCCCGGTGTATCAGGCCGGCACACTGTCCGGCAACCCGGTAGCGATGACCGCCGGCCTCGCCACCCTGGAACTCCTCTCGGCCCCCGACTTCTTTACCCGCCTCAGCGCCAAAACCGAACAACTGACGCAGGGCCTGCAACAGGCCGCAACCGAACACGGCATCGCCTTCACCACCAATCACGCCGGTGGAATGTTCGGCCTGTTCTTCACCGCGGAGCAACCGGTGAGCCGTTTCTCTCAGGTAATGAATTGCGATCAAGAACGCTTCAAACAATTTTTCCACGCCATGTTACAAGCCGGTATCTATCTGGCCCCGTCCGCCTTTGAAGCCGGGTTCATGTCCATAGCCCACGAGCCAACGGATATAGAACAAACCGTCAGTGCAGCGGCTAAGGCCTTTAAAGATATAGCGTAACTTGCGAAAAATTCAGCCCCCGGATTATCGGGGTCGTGGTAACCCCGCCAAAGGCTACTGCTCCGGTGTGTACCAGATGGGAGATGACCAGGCCATTTCCTGAATGATCTGTTTTGCGGGATCGGAGCAGACTTCAGGACGCTCGGCCTCAGGCAGGTTCAAACAGTCCAGCAGACTCCAGCGCGGACTGGGGTTTTCAACTACGCGCAAATAATAGAAAGCGGGTTGCAATGGATCAAAGTCCGTATCCTCAAATACCACACATAAGCTGTCATAGCCGCTACCGAAACGCTGCCCTGTTGTGACATCTACGCCGGCATTATTGTCCTGCGACCCGGCTGCCATATAAACCTGCGTATGCGCCTGACCTGCGGCGTCCAGCCAACCCTTGATGATCTGCAACTGTTGCAGGGACGTTGCCGTGTCAACGGGGTCGCGTTCAGCAGCGGCAATGAAAACCGGTTTGCCATCGGATGCCGATAGCGGCGGCAGATCGCCTCCCATCGGAACGCCTTTGGCGTAACCCTGCTCTATCATGTCGGGGGCATCGCAACTGTCTTTTGCATAGCCCCAGCCACCGAAAAAGCGCGGGGTAATACGCGGCCCGGAAGTGCCGAAGGTTTCCCGGCGCTCCAGTGCCTCAAAGATCGCATCGCGCGAATTCTCCACCGCCCATACACCGGCAAGGCCACCGGGATTACCCTTGATGCCGCTAGGCAGTGTGCCGGGTTCAAGCCGTTCCTGTTCGGTCATCTCTCCCGTGACAGAACCGTGCCAGTGATCTTCAGCCACATTTCCCGGGGTGCCGGTATGGTTGTCCGTGGAGGCGACCACCCCCAGCTTGACCGGATTGAGGCCGATCAACTGCTCCTCTTGCAATCCTGTCAGCAGGGCAGATCGTAAAAAATCGTTTCTGGATATACACCCACCGCCAAACATTCCCATGGAACCGGGTTCATCGCCACATTCCGTGACAACTTTATTTTCCGGAGGATGCACAACCAACTCTGTGCCCCGCAGATCAAAGTCCCGGGCACTGGAAGACTCTCCGAAAACCCGAAATTGTTCAATATCGCAGAGTTCATCAACAGCACCCAGCACTGAATTCAATCCATTGATACATTCCGATGCACCCTTATGCTGGAATACTTCCATCAGCGGTTCCCGATCCAGTCTGGTTTGTGCATAACGGCGTTTATTTTCCGGCGTGGGTTGCAGATTGGCATACGGCGTTAGCAGCAGGCCATTGGACAGATTACTGTTATGCGGAATCGTCAGATAGTCACAACCATTATCTGCATTGCATTGTTCATTCAGCTGTTCCCACAACATAATATCCCAAGGTGCCTCAACATAAGAGATCGGGATCGTCGGCACTGAACTGTTGCGGAAAATTACATTGCGATGATAATTGGAATGCCCCGGCGTTCCGGTATATTCATAACCGATAAAAGTGGTGAAAGTACAATGTTCTGTTCGATCATAAGCAGCTTCCGCCGCCGCAATCACTCCGCTCCATGGCCCTTTTACATATTCCAGACACAACTCACCGCCTTCTTGACAAAGTATATCAATCCTGCGGGGATTTTTTTGCTTGAGAACAGTGGCAAGCATCAAGGTGCCACGAAACTCCACTTGTCTATACATCACACAAAAGTCGCTATCGTATTGCGGTGAATCGGGATTGCGACACAGTTCCCGCTCACCGAGAAATTCGCTGTGATCTGTCACCGACAGAAAATCCAGCGGGCGGTCTATCTGCACAGTGCCGGTCGGCCTGCCATCTTCCCCCTGTGGAAAAAAAGGAATCGCCTTGCCTCTGGCATAATCGTATGCATCCTCCGGCATGGTATTGATGCGCCCGGCAACGGCATCAAAAGACAGGGCAGTATGCACATGCAGATCGCCAAACAGGGGTTTGCGCAGGGGATTATAATCCGTACATTCGCGCCGCTCTTCGGTGTAACTCAGCAAACGCCCTGCTCCCTCAGTAGTCGGCGGCGGCGCATCAGAACAACCGGCAATAAAAATCAACACATAAAACGGAATGCGGTGCCTGACAAAATTAATCAATTACTCATCTCTTCAAATTCAGGCTTGATCTCCGCTTGGGTGTCCCAATCAGCACCGTATATTCCTTTGAACATGTCCGGCCTTATCACAGACCCTTTCGCTACACCGCCCTGCCACAGATCATATTCGTCACTGGAATATTCATCAAAAAACGCGGTCAGCCGTTGATCAAGTTCCTGAATGACATCTTTGTATCGTTTGTCGTTAATCAGGTTAGTGGTTTGCCCCGGATCATCCCGCATATCGTAAAGCTCCGGTTTACCCGTGGTCCGTAGCCGTTTCCAGTAGGAATAACGCTCTGTTCTGATGCCCCGTGTTTCTTCCTGTTCAAAATATACCTCATCATTCCAGTCAATCCGTTTACCTCTCAGCACCTTGGCAAAACTGCGGCCGGGGGAGCCGGTGAATGTCGCGTCATGTATATCCAGATAATCCAGTATCGTCTTGGGAATATCATATTGCCCAACGAACAAATCGCTTACCGCCGGTTTAATCCTGTCCGGATGACGGATGATCAAAGGTACATTCATGGCGGTTTCATAGAGGTTTGACGGTGTGGTAACAACCGTGTGCATCCATAAACCATGCTGACCATAAAAATTACCCTGATCGGAAGAGTAGATGATCAGGGTGTTCTTATCCAATCCGTTCTTTTTCAATGCCTCCAGCACCTTGCCAAGCCCATCATCCACAAGCGTGTTTTGTGAGGCGACGTTTGCCATGGTAGCCGGATCGTTGTGCATGGCGATGCCTTCCATAATTTTGTTCTTCATAAACGGATTTTTCAGGTCCGCATCGGCAAGCTGTTGCACCATGTTGCTGTTAAACGCCACCCGCGGGAAAGACTTCAGATCCTTGCCCAGATATTCCCGGTAGTACCGGTTTCTGGCCGGCCCCAGATTGGTGGGGGGATTGACATAGGGACCATCATAATTGAGTTGCAAATAAAACGGCTTCTTACCATCGTACCGGTTAAGGTAGTCCACTGCTTCTTCGGTAAAGAAGTCAACAATATGCTTATCGGTTACCTTGTAGGTCTTGCCGTTATCAATAATGGTGTTGTCCCAGAAATCAACGGTGTGACCATCCGTAAAAGTGACCCAGTGTTCATAACCGATGGATGCCTGCCAGGGTTGCCCCAGATGCCACTTACCGATTAACGCGGTCTGGTAACCCCGGTTTTTCAGGGTCAGCGGCAAGGTGCGGAATTCTGCCACGGCGGACCAGGTCTTCGGCCATTTATCCAGCATGGCGTCATCCAGCCAGTTATGCACCCCATGCTGGGAGGGCATCAGGCCCGTCATCAATGTCGCCCGCGTCGGTGAGCACATACCGTTCACTGCATAGGCCCGCTCAAACCGGATCCCCTCCCGCGCCAGTTGATCTACGTATGGCGTTTTTATATCCGGGTTGCCGTATGTGCCAAGCAGGGAAGCGGACTGATTATCGGTCAGGATAAACAGGACATTGGGCGGTGCGCCGCTTTGCCGGGCAAAGCCATGTAGCGGCAGGGCGGCAAAACAAACCAGTAATAGCAGAGTCCTGAACATAGTAATAGTAGATGATTCTCGGGAGGTGGCGTAATCGTCCTGATTAGCCCGCCGAAAGTAACATTCCCGGCAATCAGAATACTGATAGCCTGTATTGTACGCCTATTGATCTTGGTGGATCAATAAAGCCAAAAAAGGCACCTCTAAATACAGGGATATCATTGATCCAGGTGGTGGTCTTTTTATCGGTCAGATTCTTCCCGATAATGGCAATACTCCATACGTCATCCTCACTGGCCAGTTCCACTCTGGCATTCAATTTTGCAAAACCATCCTGCTCGGCCAGGGGGTCAACATCAAGTGCCGTATGGTAGCTTGAGGTGAAATTGACATCACCCTGAAGTGTCAGTTGATGACCATCGCTGAGCGGGGTTGTGTATGTCGCATTGATATTACCGGCCGTAACAGGTGAAAACTGTAATGGCTTCCCGCTAATGTCCTGTGAACATTGCCCTGCAGGTCGCCCGGTAGCCCTGTTAAACGCGGTTTGTTGGGCTGCGGTGCAGGTGGCCGCCGTGAAACTGTCATATTCCGCATCCAGCAAGGCAAATGATGTGCCCAGAGAAAAACTGTCCGTGATTCGCCATTCGCCATCCAGCTCTATGCCTTTTGAGGTGGCTGATGCGGCATTCTCCACAACGAAAGCGAAACCATCCCATGCGGCAACCTGTAAATTTTTGTATTTGTTAATGAAAGCGGCGATATTAAATCTCGCCGCACCATCAAGCAGGGTGAATTTCCCGCCAATCTCCCACGCCTTCACCTCCTCGGGGCGGAAGGCGGCACGATTCATCGTACCTCTGGTATTCTGTGCATCAAAGCCACCGGACTTGTAACCTTGTGAGTAGGTACCGTAAAGCATCGCATCATCATTCAAATCAAACTGCAAGCCAGCGTAAGGGGATACATCATCGTCAGTTCTGTCCAGGGCGTATGCGTGCGGAATACGGGCAGTCACCGCTGCGGGTCCATTCTGAGTAGCATCCGGGGTCTGTGTACCCGGCATTGCAACGATGAGCCGTTTATCCACTTCCTTGTCATCACGTGAATAGCGCAAGCCGGCGGACAATCTTAAATAATCAGTCACGCTGTATGTTCCTTCACCGAATACGGCAAAACTTTCCGTCTCCTGATTAAAGAAGGTTATTACACTGGCATTGAGTTGGTTAAGCGGGGGGCCCCCTCCTGGTGGTCCTGGTAGCCCCAGGGCCGGATTTGTCAGGTCAAAGTTGAATGTCTCCTCAATATCCAGTTCTTCGGACTGATAGTAAAGCCCGCCCAGAAACTCAAACTGTGAGGAAGTAAAATGCACGCGAATCTCCTCAGAGAACTGGTCATGCTTCTGCTGATTTGCCATCTCGGCATAATCGTCAACGGGCGCAAACTCCGCCGGGATATTGTTCTGGAAGTCATACTGGATATAAGAAGAGATTGAAGTCAGCGTCAGGTAATCGTTGGCCTCGTAATTCATAACCAGCGTGAAGTTCTCCGCATCGGTATTATCGAAATCATCACCGGGGGTGGAGTTGGTATAATCCAGATTGGTTTCAAAGTTCGGATCATTCGCCAGATAGAGATTCGCCAAAGGACCGGGCTGAACCAGTTGCGCCGTCCTGCCTGTCACATCATACGAGGACTTCTCAACCTTCAACATGGCGGACAACTGGTCGGAGACATCCCATTCAACGATACCGCGAACAATGTAATCACTCCTTTCGGCTTCGTCGCCACCAACATAGTTATTGGTGACATACCCGCCCTCTGTGCTGTAACTGGCCGCCAGCCGCGCCCGCACCGTATCACCCAGAGGCCCGGATACCGCCTCGCTAATGCCCCATCTATCTATACCTGAAAAATATTCGGCTTCAATATAACCCTCAAGTTCATCAGTGGGCCTGCGGGTCGTGATATTGATGGCACCGCCAACGGTATTTTTTCCAAACAATATGCCCTGCGGCCCCTTGAGAATCTCAACACGCTCTATATCAAAAAAGGGATTACGCGCCGAGCGGCCACGGCCGAAATACACGCCATCCACGTAAGTGCCAACGGATTGCTCAAATGCCTGATTGGCCCCCGACCCTATGCCGCGGATCGTTACCGACTGTTGGGTGGCGTTTTCATGAATCTGCACATTGGGCGTGAAACCCGATAGTTCTTCCAGCCCGGATATGCCCATGCGATCCAGTTTTACACCGGAGGTAACGGACACGGAGATGGGCACATCAGCCAGAGATTCCGCACGCTTGCGGGCGGTGACGACTACCTCCTCCAGCACCGAACTGTCTGTTTGTCCGCTAACCGGAGCGGATGTGAAAATGGTTGCCAGGGCTGCCGGAATGGCAGCAAGCAATGAACTTTTGCTAAACATAGGACCCCCCCTATTTGGGTTGTGGTTACTTGAGGTGATGCCCGAAGCCAAAGCCGGGACATAACGACACTGCCTTGTCACGATAGCACACAATGATCGTCTTCTGGCAGACATCCTCAGGAGATTAATCGGTCGGTTGCTATTGACTCTCGTACTACTGCGGCGCAACATAGCGATTTTTCACCCACATCATCAGGATTGCACTCATGTCAAAAATTCAGGATGTCGTCATACTCAGCGGGGCACGCACGGCTGTCGGCACTTACGGTGGTAGCCTGAAAGACACCCCGCCCGCCCAACTTGCCGAGGTCGCCACCCGCGCCGCCGTGGAGCGTTCCGGGCTGGCCGCCGAGGATATCCGACACGCGGTATTCGGCAATATCATCCATACCGAACCGCGCGATATGTATCTCAGCCGTGTCGCCTCAGTGAATGGCGGCCTGCCTGTTGAAACCCCGGCCATGACATTGAACCGCCTGTGCGGTAGCGGCTTGCAGGCGATCGTCTCGGCGGCGCAGTTGATCATGCTGGGCGATACCGATACCGCACTGGCCGGCGGTGCGGAGAGCATGAGCCGTTCACCTTACTGGAACAACAGCACGCGCTGGGGCCAACGCATGGGCCATGCCGAATTGACTGATGCGATGCTCGCAGCCCTGCACGACCCGTTTGATGACTGCCACATGGGGGTCACCGCCGAGAATGTCGCAGAGCAGTGGGGGATCAGCCGCGAGCAACAGGATGCCCTTGCCGTACAGAGCCATCAACGCGCCGCCAATGCCATTGCACAAGGTTATTTCAAGGAGCAAATCACCCCGGTCACGATCAAATCCAGGCGCAAAAGTGTCAGCTTTGATACCGATGAACATGTGCGTGCCGATGTTTCTCCGGAGGATCTGGCCGGCTTGCCCGCCATATTCAAGAAAGATGGCAGCGTCACCGCCGGTAATGCCTCCGGTATCAATGACGGGGCCGCCGCCATCGTTATGGCCAGTGCCGATTATGCCGAACAAAAAGGCCTGACCCCTCTGGGCAGGCTGGTCGCCTATGCCCATGCGGGTGTTGAACCCCGCCTGATGGGCTCCGGCCCGATACCGGCGGTACGGCAGGTGCTACAGAAGACCGGGCTGTCCGTGGACGATATGGATGTGATTGAAGCGAACGAGGCATTTGCCGCCCAGGCCCTCGCCGTGGCGCAGGAACTGGGCTTCCCCCCGGACAAGACCAACCCGAACGGTAGCGGTATTTCTCTGGGGCATCCGGTGGGGGCTACAGGCTGTATTATCACTGTAAAAGCCCTGTATGAGCTGGCTCGGATTGCCGGGCGATATGCCCTTGTAACCATGTGTATAGGGGGCGGTCAGGGCATTGCAGCCGTGTTTGAGCGGCCTCGCTGAGGCACCCCCCTGACGGGCATAAGACATAAATACGATTTTTTGACCTAGAAAACTTGCAAAATTAGAGACATAGCATACAATCCTCTTGCCTGATCAAATGACCTGCCGGATAGAGGCTTTTTAGCAGGTTTTAACGAACACTTCATATTCTGGAAATGACACAAAACAACGTGCAAACCATTACCGATAGCCGGGTAGAGCAATGGCTCTCGGGCCACCTGCCGCTCGCCGACGTTGCCGCGGCGGCTAACATACCTGCCTCGGACGCAGACGCAACCAGCCGCACGATCACCCAATCCGCCCAGGGCCTGCTGCAACTACAACACCCCGACGGCCACTGGCGTTTTGACCTTGAGGCCGATACCACTATCCCGGCTGAATATATGTTGTTGCAACACCTGATGGGCACGGTGGATCAGGCCAGGGAGAAACGGTTGGCGGATTACATCATCAGCCATCAATCGGATAACGGCAGTTGGCCGTTGTATGAGGCTGGCCCCGGTAACATCAGCGCGACGGTTAAATCCTATTTTGCGTTGAAGATGGCGGGACTGGACCCGGCATCGGAGGTGATGCAACAGGCGCGGGACTGGATCCATCTGAACGGCGGTGCTGAAAGTAGCAATGTCTTCACCCGTATCCTGCTGGCCATGTTCGGCCAACTCCCCTGGCGCACGGTGCCGGCCATGTTGCCGGAGATTATCTGGTTGCCGCGCTGGTTTTTATTCAGCCTGAGTAAAGTCTCTTACTGGTCGCGTTGTGTCATCGTCCCGTTGCTGATCATTTATGCGTACCGGCCGGTGTTCAAGCCCGCACCCGGCAAAGACATCAGGGAATTGTTCACCACCGACCCGACGCAACTGAAACATATTGATCAATTCAAAACCGGGCAACACTGGAAAAATCTCTTTCTGCTGATTGACCGTTGCCTGAAACAAATGGAACCTCTGGTGCCCGCTTTTGTTCGCAACCGTTCCGTCAAGCGACTGGAACTGTGGACCCGTGAGCACATGCGCGGCGAAGGCGGTATCGGCGCAATCTACCCGGCCATGGCCAATGCCGTTTATGGTTTGAAACTGCTCGGCTATGCCGGCGATGATCCGGACATGATGCGCGGTATGCAGGCAATTGAAGATCTGGTCATTGACGAGGACGGCAGGGAAAGTTATATCCAGCCCTGTGTCTCGCCGGTGTGGGATACCTGCCTGAGCCTGAGTGCCTTGTCCGAGGTCGGTATGCCACCCAACCATGAGACGGTGCAACCCGCAGTGGATTGGTTGCTGAATAAACAGATATTCGTGCGGGGCGACTGGTGTGAGCATGCCGGGAGTCTGGACGGCGGCGGTTGGGCGTTTCAATACGAAAATAATTTCTACCCGGATCTGGACGACACCAGTATGGTGTTGATGGCCTTGCTACGCGCCGGTGCCTGGCAACACCCCGAGCAAATGGATCGCATGGCACTGGCGGTGAACTGGTTGATCGGTATGCAAAACTCTGATGGCGGTTGGGGTGCGTTTGATATAGACAACCATTATGAGTATCTCAACAACATCCCGTTTGCTGATCATGGCGCCCTGGTTGATCCCAGCACCGCGGACTTGACCGGACGTTGTATTGAGGCCCTGGCCATGTTTGGTTTCAAGAAAAACTTCCCCGCGATTCAGCGCGGCCTTGAATTCCTGCGGCAAGATCAGGAGGCCGACGGTTCCTGGTTTGGCCGTTGGGGTGTCAATTACATCTACGGCACCTGGGCTACTCTGGTGGGCCTGGCGGCGGCGGGCGAAGACAACCATGCACCTTGCATCCGCAAGGCAGTGAAGTGGTTGCAACAGACACAAAACAGCGATGGCGGTTGGGGTGAAGACTGCAACACCTACGATGACAAGGCATTGGGCGGCAGGGGCGACAGCACACCGTCACAAACCGCCTGGGCCTTGCTGGGCCTGATGGCGGTCGGGGAATATCAGTCCGAGACAGTGGAAAGAGGCATACATTATTTGACCGGCAACTACTCCGGCAACGGCGGCTGGGAGGAGACTCTGTTCACCGGCACCGGTTTCCCCAAGGTATTTTATTTGCGTTACCACGGTTACAGTCATTACTTCCCGATATGGGCACTGGGTGTATATCGGCGCTTGCAACAGGGCCGTCCCACGCGTCAGGATATGTTGCTCAATAACGGGCCGCATATTGATCTGGCAAACTTGCCGGTGCTGGGCGATCCCGAATATCTGGCCCGCTTCAAGCGGGAGAGACGTTATAACTGGTATTCGCAAAAGGACATAAAGATACAAACCCGGGATTCAGTCTAACGCGATCCGATCATGTTACAGGCTGTGGAAAACGGTAATATCAAGCGCAGTAACCGGGAACTGCGTCAGCCTGCCAGCACCTTGCTCGGCAAAGTGGAAAACGGTGCCATTAAGCGAAATAAAAAAACGGGTGGTGCCCGTATCTTTTATGATGGCTACTGGATACGTCACTACGAAGTCCCTCAGGACACCCTGCTTTACAAAAAGCAACTCATTGATCAACTCACCAAACGCGTCTTCCACCATGTGGAGCCCGGCATCAATACGCCCGGCGAAAGACTGGAAGAAGTCCGTGCGGCCTACGAGACTGAGGAAAACTCATCAAAAAAACGGGTGCTGGCCGCGATGCTGGCCGGTGCGCTACTCAACCGCGGCAGTGACATCCTGACAAAAATGGTGGAACTTGAGGCGATTGATGTAGAAGTCAATACTGAAAACCCGCTGGTGAAAGAATGTGGTCGCTGTTTTATGGGGGCGCTGGAGTACGGTAAATATATCAAGCCGATACACGGTCGCGAGGGGCTGGACGAATTGTGGGGGGAACCGTTCAAGGTATTCGCCACCCCGATGGAGCATTTTCTGGAAAGCCGTTATATCAAGCTCGCACATACCATGCGCGAGATTGATAGCATCGCCGACAAGATTGAGTCCATCTTTGGGCGCGCACAGATGTTCAAAGGTAATGTGCCCATCCTGCTGGAGCTGGCCGACAGTTCTAAAAAAGTGATGGAGACGATGCGTAGCGATCAAAACTTTATCGGCATCTGGCCGTGTTTTGTCAGTTCCTCTGAAGGTGTTGCCGCCAGTAAGCCGCTACTGCCACCCAGCCCCAACCGACGGGATCATACTCTGGGGAAAAGAGGCATACGGTTATTCCACGAGGCCGGTGCTCTTATTGTTGATCTCTCCAACTTGCGCATCCCGATGCCGGTCACCACCCAGGCCTTGCTGGACCGTTGTGATTACTTTCAGAACAAATATGCCACCCGTCTGCAAGAGCCGTTCCACGAAACAAAACCGCAGGAGACCTCGGCATGACCAGCTACCGCGCCCCGGTAACCGACATGCAGTTTGTGCTAAACAAGCTCGCTGGCCTGCCTGATCTAAGCAAACTGCCGGGGCTTGAGGACACCAGCGAATACATTGTCACGTCCGTGCTGGAAGAGGCGGGGCGCTTCGCCGCCGATGTATTGGCGCCGTTGAACCGGCGAGGTGATCTTGAGGGGGCAGGCTTCAAGGAAAAAGCAGTCATCAGCACACCGGGTTTTGCCGCCGCCTATCAGGGCTTTGTGGAGGGCGGCTGGCAGACACTGCCTTTTTCGCCCGCCCTCGGCGGTCAGGGCCTGCCGGAAGTGGTGGCGGTGGCGGTGAATGAGATCTGGCAATCGGCAAATATGTCTTTTGCGCTGTGCCCATTGTTGACGGAAGGGGCGATTGTGGCACTGAACGCCCATGCCGATGATGAATTACAGCAAAAGTATATGCCGAAGATGATCAGCGGTGAATGGACCGGCACGATGAACCTCACCGAGTCGCAGGCGGGTTCGGATCTGGCGGCGGTAAAGACCAGAGCCGTACCCGAAGGCGATCACTATCGCATCACCGGCCAGAAAATTTTTATCACCTGGGGTGATCATGATTTCGCCGACAACATCATCCACATGGTGCTGGCAAGAACGCCGGACGCACCGCCGGGCATTAAAGGTATCTCCCTGTTTCTGGTGCCGAAATTTGTGCTCAATGAGGACGGCAGCCCGGGCGAGCGCAACGATGTGTATCCCGTCTCCATAGAACACAAGTTGGGGATTCATGCCAGCCCCACCTGTGTGATGAGCTATGGCGACAACGGCGGGGCGATCGGCTATCTCGTCGGCGACCTGCATGACGGTATCGGCTGTATGTTCACGATGATGAATCACGCTCGCATCGCCGTAGGTATTCAGGGCCTGAGTATCAGTGAGCGCGCCTGGCAGCAGGCCGCGCAATACGCCACAGAGCGGGAGCAAGGCCAGGCACCCGGCAAGAAAGATCGCGCCACTCTTATAGACCACGCCGATGTGCGGCGTATGTTGTTGTTGATGAAGGCCGGCATTGAAGCCATGCGCGCCATCATCTATACCACAACGGTGGCACTGGATTATCTGCATCATGCCACCGATGCCGAACTGAAACAGAGTTGTACCGAACGTTTTGCCCTGCTTACCCCGGTGGTCAAGGGCTGGTCAACGGAGTTGGCTCAGGAATTGACCTATCTGGGTGTGCAGGTACACGGCGGCATGGGTTTTATTGAAGAGACCGGGGCGGCACAGCATTACCGTGATGCCCGAATCGTGACCATCTATGAAGGCACTACCGGGATACAGGCGCAGGATCTGGTGGGCAGAAAGATCATCCGCGACAATGGCAAGGCCGTCACCGATCTGATTACGGAAATGCGCGCCGTGCAGACGAGCCTGCAAGCGAAACCCGAGGCCTTGCAAGTCATTGCCGCGAATCTGGCAGCGGCCATTGACGATCTGGAAGCGGCCACCCGCTGGCTACTGGATAATCACGAACAGGATAGTTATGCCGCCGGTTCCAGTGCCGTCAATTTTTTGATGTTGATGGGAACAGTATGCGGTGGCTGGCAAATGGCCAGGGCCGCCGCCATCGCCGCCGCCGAAGACACCGCATTCAACCGCAACAAACTAATCACGGCCCGTTTCTACGCCGAACATTTCCTGCCCCGCACCAAAGGCTATCTCGGCATGATCACCGCCGGCAGTGAATCCATCATGGCACTGAAAGCCGATCAGTTCCTGTAATCCCTCCACTCCCCTCACAGACCACCAAAGCGTCTGAAATAAGCACGCCCGGGCCGGGCCGGTCGCCCTGTTGTGGTTTGCATCTCGCGGGTGATATAGCACACCGCGTTTTGCTGCACAGCGCGGTAGATAGTAGCCGTCAGGTCGGCAGCCGATTTGCCCGGCCAGTCGGCCGGTAACAACTCATCCGGGAGATCGGTATCGTGCAGTAATACCCGTCGGTATTCGTGAATCAGTAAAGTCCGTAACAGAAAACTCTGGAACGGTGCGGGTGCCCGGTTGTCCGCCGCCAGACTATCGGCGACGGGCCGAAAGCGTTGCATGAAATCATCATAGCGTCGTCCTATCGTCGGTAGATCCCAACACTGTTCAGAGAAATATCTGATGTTTGATTCTGTCGTCAGCTCCGTGCTTCCGGCCTCAAAGACAACCACTTTGTCCGCCAGCCCCAGTTCCTGTAATGTGTCATCCACCGCCCGTTGATCCGCCGCCGGATGCACATACAGGCCCGATGAGATAGTACCGAAGCCCTGCCAGCTGAGTTCTTTCCTGAGCTGCTCACGTTGCTCCGCCGGCACATTCGCGGTAATCAGCAAAGTCCATTTTTTGTTCCACGGTTTGGCCCTGACCGAGTAGATACGCCGTGCCGCCTGCTCATAATGGCGATGGCCTGATTCGGTAAAACTGTAATAACTTTTGCGTCCTGTTTGTTTGCTCATCAACCAGTCTTCCTGCACCAGCCGGAACACCGCCGTACGTATTTGCCGGGCATTGATACCGAAGGGTTGTAAGGCGGTGATCAGGCTACCCAACCAAACAGAATTGCCGTGTTGACAGATGCAATCACCAAACACACTGATGATCAACGAACCGGCACGCACCGGCTTGCGGGCGGCAAATTCAGCGACCAGTTTTTCAATCTGCTTGCTTGTGGACATGGAATAGCGGTTACTTTTGCACAGATTGTTATTGATCGAAATCAACCACCACTTTATCCGAGACCGGATGCGCCTGACAGGTCAAGATATAACCGGCCTTGATTTCATCCGCCTCCAGACCGTGACTCAAGTCCATATCAACTTCACCGGCGATCAGTTTAGCCTTGCAGGTGGCGCATACTCCTCCCTTGCAGGCAAAGGGCAGATCAACACCGTGATCCAACGCGCCATCCAGGATATTTTCACCATCCGCCGTCAATTCATAAGCGTGTTCCCTGCCATCGCTGATAACGGTCACGGCGGCAACCCGGCCCGCCATCTGCAGGGCTCGCGCATGATGCTTGGCCAATACCGCTTCCGCGTCAGCCGCCGATGCGGCAAACAACTCATAACGAATGCGGGACTCGGCAATCCCCTCCGCCCGCAACCCTCTGGATACCTCGGAGATCATGGCCTCGGGCCCGCACAGAAAAAACTCGTCTATGACCTGCAAGTTCAGCAGGTGTCGGCACAGTTCGGCACCCTTTTTGTTATCTATCCTGCCGTTGAGTATCGCCACATCCTGCTTTTCGCGACTGAGGATATTCAACCACTGGAAGCGTTGCATGCAGGCGTTCTTCAAGGCCTCCAGTTCTTCCCTGAACATGATGCTGGAGAGCTGGCGGTTACCAAACAACAGGGTCACATGGCTATCTGTCTCCACCTCAAGGATGCTCTTGATGATAGACAGAACCGGTGTGATGCCGCTACCCGCCGCTATGCACAAATAATTTTTGTCATTATCAGGTTTGGGCTCGACATAAAAGTTGCCCTGCGGCGGCATCACATCAAGCACATCACCCGCCTTTACTTCCTGATTGATAAAGCCGGAGAATATCCCACCTGCAATATGCTTGACGGCCACCCGCAGTTGCCCATCATTGATCCCGGAGCAAATGGAATAAGAACGCCTTACCTCAACACCGTCAAATTTCCGGCGCAGGGTAAGGTATTGTCCGGGGAGAAAAACGAACTCTGCTTGATGTTTCTCAGGCACAGCAAAGGTCAGGCAAACGGCGGCATCCGTTTGTGGTTCCAGTTTGGCTACTTGCAACGGGTAAAAATTCTCTACAGACATTTGAAATAATCGAACGGTTCCTGACAGCTGTTACATTTATACAAGGCCTTGCAAGCGGTGGAGCCGAACTCGCTAATCATACTGGTATCCGCAGATTGACACTGCGGACAAACGATGGTGCCGCGGCCCGTGAGCGCACGCTTGTCACCGCTTTTCCCGACCGGTGGTGCGATACCGAATGCAAGTAACTTCTTTCTGCCCTGCTCGCTCAACCAGTCTGTGGTCCAGGCCGGGGCCAGCCGGGTGATCAGGGTGTAATCCGTCACCCCGTTCAGTTCCAGTGTGGTCCGCATATCCTGTTCAATCGTCTGCATGGCGGGGCAACCGGTGTAAGTGGGAGTAATGGTAATAATGTATTGTCCCCGGCGTTGCTGCACGTCCCGCAAGATACCCAGATCCTCAATACTCAATACCGGGATTTCAGGATCACATACCGTGCCCAGTATCATGCGCACCCTGGCGACGCCCTGTGTGTCGCCCGTATCAACCCTGACAGGCCGCCGGGCCACGCTGTTGAGGGGGGGATGGGCTTGTGCGTTTACCACTGCAACCCCGGCCAGGCCCGCGGCACCGACTGCATCTCGGCCAGCAGATAGCCCATGTATTCCGTGTGCAGGCCCCGTCGTCCGCCATCGGGGGAGTGATCCGACTGTGGTTCGCCGATGGCTGCCTGACGCAAGGTCTTGTCTATGCGACCGCGCCATGCGGTCTCAATCTGATCCAGCCCGGGGGCGATGCCGCGCTCCTGCATCTCGCGATCGATCTCATCCAGCCGGAAGAATTCGTCGGCGTAAGGGCGACACTCGTCCATGCCCTGTTGCAAGCGCCTGTTGCTCTCCGCCGTGCCGTTGCCCAGACGTATTACCCAATCACTGCTACGGCGCAAGTGATACTCACATTCCTTCACCGCCTTGGCCGCAATCCCGGCCAGTGTCTCATCAGCGGAGTCCAGCAAGTCCCGGTACAGGTGGTAGTTATAGCAATCCACTAACAGTTGCCGGGCCATGGTAAAACCGAAATCCCCTTTGGGTAATTCCAGCAACAGAAAGTTACGCCAGTCACGCTCATTACGCAGATAGGCCAGATCGTCCTCGCTGCGTCCGTTGCCTTCTATCTCGCCGGCGTAAGTCAACAGCAGACGGGCGCGGCCGATGAGATCCAGAGCGGCGTTGGCCATCGCAATATCTTCCTCCAGAAAAGGCCCGTGACCACACCATTCAGACAAGCGTTGCCCGTTGATCAGGGCGTTGTCGCCCAGGCGCAGGACAAATTCAAATAGTGGTTGTTTCATCGCCGATCACTCACAGCTTCAGATCGTCCGGCACATCATAAAAAGTGGGATGCCGATAGATCTTGTCGTCAGCAGGATCAAACAGGCTTTCCGCATCATCAAACCGGCTGGCCACAATATCCGCGGAGCGCACTACCCAGATACTGCAACCTTCACTGCGTCGGGTGTAGGTATCGCGGGCATATTGCAAGGCCTGCTCACCGTCCGTGGCATGAATGCTGCCCACGTGTTTATGATCCAGACCGCGCTTGCTGCGAATGAATACCTCCCATAACGGCAGCCGTTTGCTACTGGTCATGGCCGATGTCATCAGGCCGCCACCTGTCCGGACTGTTCCTTTTCCGTGTATGCCAGCACCGCCTCCCTGACCCAGGCGCCTTCTTCGTGAGCCCCGACCCGCGCCTGCATACGCTCATGGTTGCACGGCCCGTCACCGGCGATGACCCGGAAAAACTCATCCCAGTCAATCGCACCGAAATCATAATGTTGTCGGTCCTCGTTCCATTGCAGATCGGCATCCGGAATGCTCAGGCCAAGATACTCCGCCTGCGGCACCGACTGATCAACAAACTTCTGTCGCAATTCATCATTGCTGTTGCGTTTGATCTTCCACTGCATGGATTGCGCGGAGTGTGTTGAATCCGCATCGCTCGGCCCGAACATCATTAACGACGGCCACCACCAGCGGTCCAGGGCATCCTGGGCCATGGCCTTTTGCCCCTCCGATCCCCGACACAAGGCCAGCAACAATTCAAAACCCTGCCGCATATGAAAACTCTCTTCCTTGCAGACACGTACCATCGCCCTGGCATAAGGGCCATAAGAAGCCCTGCATAACGGCACCTGATTCATTATTGCCGCACCATCCACCAGCCAACCAATAGCACCCACATCGGCCCAGGTCAGTGTCGGGTAATTGAAGATACTGGAATACTTCGCCTTGCCTGTGTGTAACTGCTCAAGCATTTCCTCGCGCGACACCCCCAGTGTTTCGGCGGCACTATAAAGATACAGACCGTGCCCCGCCTCGTCCTGCACCTTTGCCAATAAAATAACCTTGCGTCGCAGGGACGGTGCCCGGGTAATCCAGTTGCCTTCGGGTAATTGCCCCACCACTTCGGAATGGGCATGTTGCGAGATCTGGCGTACCAGGGTTTTGCGATAGGCGTCCGGCATCCAGTCACGCGGCTCAATGCGTTCCTCGGCATCTATCCGGGCCTGAAACACCTGCTCCGGTTTGTCTGTTGCACTCATGGCTTGTGACCTGTGGTTATTGGTTAATGATACAGAATTTTAGCAAAATTTTAGTTTTTTGTGTCATATTTCGCAGACGACCTGTTCTCCCCCGCCCCCTGATTTGAGGCTGAAACATTATTTAAATCAAGTAGATACAAAATGGGTGGAAAGTGAATCATGTTTCTCCCCTGATTTCCGTACAGCCCCTGCCTTAGCCGGAAAGGCGCGCGCCCTGCGGAAGGATTTGATCCGGGCCGGTGCGTTTCAGGAGTTCCTCGTAAAGCATCATGT
>JBPCXW010000007.1:0-4441 GCA_051008185.1 Gammaproteobacteria bacterium | reverse complement strand
GCCCGGCGATCACCGCCAGATTGGCCTGATAGCCAGTGGTAAAGACGACGGCCTGCTGACAGCCGTAGTAGTCGGCAAACTCCCGCTCCAGTGCCCGGTGGCCGGCAAAGCTGCCGTTCGCCATACGCGAGCCGGTGGTGCCGGTGCCCTGTTCATCCAGTGCGGTGTGGGCGGCGGCGAGACAGTCTGCATCAAATGTCAGCCCCAGATAATTGTTGGTGCCGGCAAGAATGGTGCGCTTGCCGTTGATCAGTGCCTCGGTCGGTGAATAGATCTCGTCAATGGGGGCACCGAATGGATCCACGCCTTGCGATAGCAGGGCTTGTCTGTCGGCGGACAGTGCGATGAATTTGTCAAACAGCGGCATTGAGGATTTCCTGAATCTTGTCACACAGATCCTTGATGGTATGGACATCAACAAGCACGTTGGTCGGGATGGAGACATTGAATTCATCCTCAATATCCAGCAGCAGGTCCAGCACCTTGAACGAATCCAGCCCCAGACCATTGACGATATCGGTATCGTCGGTCAATGCGCTACCTTCCTCTGCGATCTCCGCCAGCCGTTGTTTTACCCGTGTGTTGATTTGCTGATATGAAACAGTCATTGCAGTGTGGGCTGTGCAACAGTGGCGGCATCAATGGCATCGGCCAGCCTGATCTGCGGCACCCAACCCGTTTGTTTTGTCAGTTTGTCATTATCGCACACCCAGTCCGGATGTGTGATTTCATTTATTTTGCCGGGGGTGAGCATGGCGGGATAGCGCAGGAGTCGGGCCATATAAAGATTGATCCGGGCCGCACCCCGCAACAGGCCTACCGGCACCGGCAGTTTTCTGATGCGCCGTCGCCAGACCTGCTCGCCAATCCGCAGCAGATCATCCCAGCCATAGCCGTTATCGGTGCCGTCATCCAGCTCGTAGAGGCCTGACACGGCATCATTCTGTAGCCACAGCATCACCGCCGCGGCCAAATCCGTGATATGCAACAGGCTGAGTCTGGAATGCACGGCGGCCGGCGCAACCAGCCAGCCTCGTTTCATGCCCTTGAACAACGGTTGCATCTCCTTGTCGCCCGGGCCATATACGGCGCTGGGTCTGAAGATAGTGACCGGCGGTGCCAAAGCGGCCGCTTGCAGATATTGCTCGGCCTGGTATTTGCTTTGTGCATACCAGGAGTAATCGGGTTGTCGTGCCGCCAGTGAGGAGATGAACAAAAATCTGCTCGGCGTCGGGTGTGATTGCGCCGCATTGACGAGGTTACGGGTGCCGTGCAGGTTGGAATGCAGAAAATCATCCGGATTGTTGCCACGTACCCGGCCGGCACAATGAATGATCACGCTGCAATCCTTGCATAAGGCCTGCAGGCTGTCCGGTTGATTGAGATCGCCCCGTACCCAGGTTATCTGCGGGGTGTTTTGTAGCGGTTTGCGGGTCAGGGATTTGACCCTGATACCGGCGTCGGTCAGGGTCTTGAGCAGACAGGCGCCGATGAAGCCCGTGCCGCCGGTGAGTGCCACCTGCACAGGCATTGACGCGGTTTAGCCCAGATCAGATTGACCGCTAGTCTGGTTATGCCAGTCCACGCGCTCAATGAAGCCCTTGCGGGCGGCGACGCGTGACAGTTTGCCGGAAGAAGTGCGCGGCAGGGTGTGGGGCGGGACCAGATCAACATAGCAACGGATACCAAACCCCTGATAAACCTGTTTTTGCAAACGGTTGATCAGGGTTTGCCTGTCAGTGGATTCAGCCAGACGGCACTCCACCACCAGCACTACGGTTTGTTCGCCGCTGTCGTCACTGATACCGAACGCCGAGGCATCGCCCATGCGAACCTCAGGCTGTTGTTCCGCCAGATCTTCCAGGTCCTGAGCCCGGATGTTTCTGCCATTGACGATGATGATGTCCTTGCGTCTGCCGGTGAGGTACAGGTTGTCCTCAAACAGATAACCCAGATCGCCGGTATCCAGCCAGCCGTCTTCCTGCAAGACCGTGGTGCTACAGCCGTTGCCGTTCAGGTAGCGGCTCATCAGGCTTGGCCCCCTGATCAATACCCGGCCGACACGCAAGTCAGGCTGGGTCTGTTTTTGATCATTGACGATCTTGATTTCATGGCCGGGGATTGCCCGTCCGCAATTAACGATCTCGTTGATCTTGCGCTTGTCTGATTGCACCCGCACGGCGACGCTTTTCTTGGCCATCACCAGCGCATCAACATGCATGACATCCAGCCCCTTGTCCAGTTCGGAAAAGGACACGGCCAGCGAAGCCTCCGCCAGACCGTAGCAAGGCAGGAACGCCCCGGCACTGAAACCGGTATCGGCCATGACCTCGGCGAAATTATCCAGAATGCCGGGCCGAATCATCTCCGCCCCGACACCGGCGATACGCCAGCAACCCAAGTCAAGTTTTTCCAGATCAGCGGTGCGGATACGACGGGCGCATAACTCATAACCGAACGGGGGGGCAAAGGCGATGGTACATCTGTTACGGCTGATCAGGCGCAACCACTGCAGGGGCCTGATAGCAAAATCACGGGTGGGCAGATAATCCACGGACAACTGCGAGACGATCGGCCCGAGAACAAAACCGACCAGCCCCATATCATGATAGAACGGTAGCCAGGAGGCACAACGATCGCCGTCTGTAACCGCCAGACCGGTGCGGACGATGGCCCTGAGATTATTCATTACGGCATGACCGGTGATGACGACACCTTGCGGGAAACGGGTGCTACCGGAGGTGAATTGCAGATAGGCAGGCTCGTCGGGAGCGTTGGCTACGAGGGGGTGAGCGGGGGTGGCGGGCAGATCGGCGAGTTGCTCCGGCGTACCCAGCCATTTTATGTCGCTGACATCTTGCGCGGCTTCTTGCAGGAAACCGAAAAAGTTTTTGTGCGCGATGGCGACCTTGGCATCACCACCGATCAGCAGACCTTGCAACTGTTGCACATAGATACTGTGGCTACCCAGATTCGCCGGCACCGGCATCGCGAAAGGCACCAGACCGGCATACTGGCAGGCGAAAAACAACACCATAAAATCCGGCCCGGTATCGGCAACCAGAGCAACATGGTCGCCACGTTGCAGCCCAAGCCGGGTGAGGCGGGCGGCATTTTCCAGGGCCTGTTGTCGTAATTCGCTGTAGGGCAGGACTGCGGTTAGATTGCATCTGGCGTCATAAAAATTTGCACCTGTAACGCCTGTCGCCGCGTAGTCCAAGGCTTCTGCCAAGGACGCAAAGTCTGCCAAGTTTTGCCCCACGCTATTGTGGGTAATCGTCACATCTTGCTTCACGATCATTAACTCCTGACTTGAGTTTAATTCTTTATAAGAGCCCGGCTGGGCAGGTGGCGGTGGAAACCCCCATCGCTCCTGTTCCAATGACCAAACCCTCGTCTAAACTGTTGTTTTCCATAGAGAAATAGAGAAATACCCGATGAACAAGGCATTTTTGTAATCCCCTCTGGAGAAATTGGCGATGAATATTACACGAGATTAACAAAACATTCATCAACTAATTTCCTGATTTTTCTTTCATATCCGATCCTGCCATGCACTTTTCAACTCATCTGTCAGGCGGGTTAGCACCGATGAATCCACCTTGTTATCGTGCCCCAGATCGGGCGGTCCGGGCCAGCCCGGATCGGTAAATACGACCCCTGAAAACTGTTTTGGTGCGGCATATCTGGGGATGACATGAAAATGCACATCAGGGTCAACCATCATCAGCATCAGATAGTTTAGCTTTTCATAGCCAAATTTGCCTGTCAAAACCGCCTCAATGTCCTTTGTCACCCGGGCCAACTCGGTGAATGCATCACGACTCAACTCCGGGAAGGCGCGGGCCGCAGCGCGGGCAATCAGCACCAGCGAACCGAGGGTCGCCTGGGCTGGCCTGAGCTGCACCAGCCAGTGATTATAGCCCTGTAATACGGTCGCCGGAGCACCAAATTTCAGCATCGTCGGGTTCATGTTCGCTTTAAGATCTTCGGACATCTCGCTGATTATTATACTAAAAAGGATAGTAAATTTTAGCCTAAATTACCCATATTGCCAAATTTTTCTTGAATATACCCGGTGGCCTGCATATCTTGCCGCCACACAGCCATCGCGATTATACTGTCTGAACCCTAGGAAAACCCGATTAAATCAGGGCTGACCGCATATTTCAACCGGTACAGGAACCCGTAATTATCCCAGATGGCCGCCCCCCTCAGCATCATCCCCGCCGATAAAGGCCGCCGATTAGGGCAGTTTATCCGCCTGCCACAGCGGGTTTATGCCGATGATCCGCACTGGATAGCCCCCCTGTATTGGGAGCGGCGCCTGCATTTTTCCGCTCTAAACCCGTTTTTCCGCCATGGCCGCTGGGGGGCCTGGCTGGCCTGCCGCGGCGCAGAGCCGGTGGGCCGCATCAGTGCCCAGATTGATGACCTGCAC
>JBPCXW010000006.1:0-4669 GCA_051008185.1 Gammaproteobacteria bacterium | reverse complement strand
GTGCAGGATGGCCACCAGTTCCGGCATCTGCGTCATTGCCACCTTGCGCGCCAGCAGATAACCGATGAGACCGCCCACCGTCATCGCAGCGATGAGTATGTCGTAATTACCGGTGACCGCGCCGAAGATGGTTGCGAGCAGGGCGATGCCCATACCGATCATGCCGTAGAGATTGCCGCGGCGTGCGGTTTCCTGATGGCTCAGGCCGCCCAGTGCCAGAATAAACAGAATGGTGGCGCCGATGTATGAGACGGTAACCAGCCCTGCGGGAAGTTGTGCGATCATGAAAATCTCCTTATTTCCTGAACATCTGCAACATACGCCGGGTGACTGCAAAGCCGCCTGCGATATTGATACTGGTGATTAGAATGGCAAAACCGGCGATATACATCAGCAAACTGTTATCGCTGGAGATCTGTATGACCGCGCCAATAATAATGATGCTACTGATCGCATTGGTGACACTCATCAGGGGCGTATGCAATGCCGGTGTTACATTCCAGATCACCATATAGCCAATGAAACAGGCTAGCACGAACACGGTAAAGTGCGCCATGAACGCGGGCGGTGCGACCAGACCCAGACCGAACAGGCTCAGGCCGCCGATCATAAACGGGATCAGATACGCCGACAGACCGGGCCGGGCATGTTTGGTGCTTGCCGGTGCCTCGGTTTGTGCCGCCGGTTTGCTCTCCGGCGGCGGGGCGGCTGATAATTTGGGGGCAGGGGGCGGCCAGCTTATCTTGCCCTGATGGATCACGGTGGCGCCGCGGACGGCCTCGTCTTCCATATCCACCGTAAGCTCACCATTCTTGTCCGGGCACATATCGCTGAGCAGATGCCGCAGGTTGGTCGCATACAACTGACTGGATTGCGTCGCCAGACGGCTGGGCAGATCGGTATAACCGATGATGGTGACACCGTGTTTGCTGACGACCTTGTCTTTCTCGGTCAATTCACAGTTACCGCCTTGCTCCGCGGCCAAATCAACGATCACACTGCCGTCCCGCATATCTTTCACCATCGCCTGGGTAATCAATTCCGGTGCTGGCTTGCCGGGTATCAGGGCGGTGGTGATGATGATATCCACTTCCTTTGCCTGCTCGGCAAACAAGGCCATCTCAGCGCGGATGAACTCCTCACTCATCACTTTGGCGTAACCGCCTTCACCACTGCCGTCTTCCGCAAAGTCCAGCATCAGGAATTCGGCATCCATGCTCTGCACCTGTTCCTTGACCTCCGGACGGGTGTCAAAGGCCCTGACAATCGCGCCCATATTGCGTGCCGTACCAATCGCGGCCAATCCGGCCACACCGGCACCGATCACCAGCACCCTGGCCGGATCAATCTTGCCTGCGGCGGTGATCTGCCCGGTGAAAAAACGCCCGAAGTGTTGTGCCGCCTCAATCACGGCGCGGTAACCGCCGATATTGGCCAGCGAACTCAGGGCGTCCATTTTTTGCGCGCGGGATATACGCGGGATGCTGTCCATCGCCAACACGGTGGCTGAGGTTTGGGCCAGCCGTTCCAGCAGGTCCGGGTTTTGTGCCGGCCAGATAAAACAGATCAGCGTTTTGTCCGCACTCAACAGATCAGCCTCATGGCAACCGGCCTGCGGATGCTGTTGCGGCGCCCGTACCTTCAGAATAATGTCAGCCGCTTGCCACAGACTGCGTACATCAGGCAACACCTCAACCCCGGCCTGACGATAGCTGTCGTCAGAAAACTTCGCGGCCGTACCGGCACCGGCTTCAATCGCCACCTCAAAGCCGAGTTTCAGCAACTGCTGCGCGGCCTCCGGTGTGGTTGCGACCTTTTGTTCTCCTGCAAAGATCTCTGCAGGCACACCAATTTTCATATCAAGTTCTCACTGGTTGAAAGAGTGAATAAAAAACCCGGTCAACAGGACCGGGTTTTGAACTCACAGGCGGCATGGTTACCGCCGTTATAGTCGGGGCTAATCGTTACCGGACATCGCACCCAACAGATGCAACAGGCTGGTGAACAGATTAAAGATGGATACATACAGCGCAACCGTGGCCATAATGTAGTTGGTCTCGCCGCCGTGGATGATCGCGCTGGTCTGATACAGGATCAGCCCGGACATCAGCAGGATAAACATCGCCGACACGGCAAGCGCCAGACCGGGCAGGGCAAAGACATAAGCCCCCAGACCCGCCAGAAAGGCCACCAGAACACCGGCAATGACAAACCCGCCAAGGAAACTGAAATCCTTGCGCGAGCTCAACGCATAACCGGAAAGTCCCAGAAAGATCACACCGGTACCCCCGAGGGCAGTCATCACAAGCTGGCTACCATTGGAAAAGGCGGTGATGTAGTAACTGATTATCGGCCCCAGCGTCAGCCCCATAAAACCCGTCAGGCCAAAAACAGCCAACAGCCCCCAGCCACTATTACGTAACGCCGTGGTGACATACAGCAGACCGAAGTAACCGCCAAGCGTCACCAGCAACCCGGGGTGGGGCATCTGAGTGACAACAGCGATACCCGCAGTAACAGCACTGAACAGCAGGGTCAGGGATAACAGCATATAGGTATTACGAATAACCTTGTTGGTGGCCAGGATAGATTCCTGTGGCCGTGCTACCAGATATTCATGGCTCATTTCATATCTCCGTTAGATTGAGGTTCAAAGTAATAATGTAGGTTTTGTGGGCAAATTTCAAGTAGTAGTGTGATGCTTTTGGGACATATACCCGATAGCGGCTCACCCCGCCCTTGCTGTAACTCGTTATGTAATAAGGGATTTTTGTTGCATTGGCTCTGTGGCAGCGTGGGGTCAGATAATCGGCTACTCCTCATTCCCCGGCACCAGCCCGCCCTCATCCTCCAGGCCCAGCAATTCAACGGCCTCGTTGTCCGGTAGGGTTTCTACCTTGCGTAATTGTCGGGCCATGGCGCGGGTGCGTACTTCGGTATCTTCCAGTGTGTTGGAGGCGGTGCCGAGTTGTTTCTTTACCTTTGCCAGTACATCGCCGAATTTGCCGAATTCGGTTTTTACTGCGGCCAGTACTTCCCATACTTCGCTGGAGCGTTTTTCTATGGCGAGGGTGCGGAAGCCCATGCGCAGGCTGTTGAGGATGGCCGACAGGGTGGTCGGGCCTGCGGCTACTACGCGGTGGGTTTGTTGCAGGCTTTCTATCATGCCGGGCTGGCGCAGGATCTCGGCGTACAGGCCTTCGGTGGGCAGGAACATGATCGCGAAATCGGTAGTGCGTGGGGGTGCCAGATATTTGCGGGAGATGTCCTTGGCGGCGTTTTGTACGGCGCGTACCAATGCGGCGGTGTGTTTTTCCACGCCTTCCGCATCGGCGACTTCGGCGGCGTCCAGCAGGCGCTGGTAGTCTTCCTGCGGGAATTTGGCATCTATGGGTAGCCATACCGGGGACTCATCGGTGCGGCCTGGTAGTTTTACTGCGTATTCCACGGTCTCGCTGGAATCGGGGCGGGGTTGTACGTTTTTCTCGTATTGTTCGGGGGCGAGGATCTGCTCAAGGATATCGCCGATCTGGTATTCGCCCCAGGTGCCGCGTGCCTTGACATTGGTCAGTACGCGCTTCAGATCGCCTACGCCGGTGGCGAGGCTTTGCATATCACCGAGGCCGCGTTGGACGGCTTCCAGCCGCTCGCTGACCAGTTTGAAGGATTCGCCGAGGCGCTTTTCCAGCGTGGATTGCAGTTTTTCATCAACGGTGTGGCGCATCTGCTCCAGTTTCTTTTCGTTGGATTCCTGTAGTTGCTTTAGCTGTGTATTGACGGTTTCCCGTAATTTCTCAAGCCGGGCCTCGTTGGATTCCACCAGTTCCTTGATGCGGCCTTCCACGCTGTTGAAAGATTTTTGCTGCGCCTCATTGCCGGCTTTTTGTGCGCCGGCGACTTCTTCGCGCAACTGGCGGGCCGCGTTAGCCGCTTCGGTGCGGTTGATACGGAACTCCTCGCGCAGGGCGTCGTTGATGCCGGTGTTGCCGGTCTGATCCAGCTGGCGTTTGATTAGCCAGAGTTGTACTGCTATTACGGCGAATAAAATCAGCAGGCCGCATAGCAGGATTGTCTCAACAGACATAGTGGTTACCTGTCAGGTGGGTTTTACAGGACATAATAGAGGTATAGTATGGAAAAAACATCATACGGTAGTACAATCCGGTTGTCCCGGAGAGGTGGCAGAGCGGTTGAATGCACCGGTCTTGAAAACCGGCAAGGGCGTGAGTCCTTCGTGGGTTCGAATCCCACCCTCTCCGCCAAAAGTCCATCTGGCTGAAAGTATATTTATTCATTATTTCCAAGAGCTTATATGAAGAAGATAATGTCAATTCTGGCCATCGTCGTTGCCACATTGCTGATTAGTGCTGCGATCAGGCAGGCCCGAGAGCCGGATCTGCATCGCCTGTATATGCAAAACAGCATGGTGACCGACCAACCGCCGGTGGTATTCATTCACGGCATCATGGGCAGTAAATTGCGGAACGACGATAGCGGGGAGGAACTGTGGCCGGGCCCCGTGCATAAGTTGTTCGGTACTCAGCACAAGGAACTGGTGATGGGCTTTGATCCGACCACTTTTGCGAGCCGGGCCGGTGCGATCTCGGCCTATGCGGTGGCGAGGAATGCGGCCGGCAGGGATTTCTACGGCAAGATCCTGTACACCTTG
>JBPCXW010000005.1:0-8360 GCA_051008185.1 Gammaproteobacteria bacterium | reverse complement strand
TATATCGTGTTTCGTACGGAATTACCGAAGACACCCAGCGAACGTGTGGAAAAATACAAGCTGAAAAATGAAGGCGTAAGCAAGGATTGTTGGGATCGTGAAACCGCAGGCATTAAGCTCAAGCGATAACATTACGGAGAAAACCATGAGTGATACGAACCACGGTGTTACCCGACGTCAGATCATATCCGGTCTGGGTGGCGTGGCGGCATTGGGTGCGGTCAGCCTTGCCTCTTCAAGGGCCGGGGCTGAAGGGAAGTGGAATCACGAGGCGGATGTCATTGTTGTCGGCACCGGTATTGCTGCTACTACCGCCGCATATATTGCAAGACGAAAAGGCAACTCTGTGACAATGCTGGAGAAGGCCGGATATTTCGGTGGTACCACGGCCAAGTCTGCCGGTGTTCTCTGGATACCGAACAATTTTATACTCAGGCAACGGGGTATTGACGATAACAAGGCGGATTGTCTCCGTTATCTGGCACGTTTTTCATTCCCCCAGCGTTACAACCCCAGCCACCCTACTTTGGGTCTGGATCAACACGCTTACTCTCTGCTGGAGGCTTTTTATGATAACTCCGCAACGGCGGTTGATGTGTTACGCGAACAAAATGTTTTGAAACTACATGAGTGGCGTATGTTTCATCTGGATAATGATGCACCGGATTATCTTGCTGTGCCTGAGAATAAAGTTCCAAGTGGCCGGGCATTGGGCGTCACCATCGGTGACGGCACGACAGGGCTGGGGGCGCACCTGATGCAACAAATGAAAGCGGCGATTGATAAACAGAAAATACCTGTCATGCTGGAGCATCGTGTGGAGCGGGCGGTGTTGAATGAACACGGGCGCGTGGTTGGCATTGAGGCCGCACACGGCGACAAAACGATGACCTTCAAGGCTCGCAAGGCGGTCGTTTTTGCCACCGGCGGGTACGCACATAACACGCTGTTTATTGACAACTATCAACGCGGCCATATCTATGGTGCTTGTGCCAGCCCCGCATCAACCGGCGATTTTATCAATATAGCCGGTGCCGCCGGTGCCCGTATGGGCAATCTGTCCAGTGCATGGCGCACGCAGATATTGCTTGAACCGGCACTGGCTGATCGGGCCTTGTCTTCGGGGGTGTTTTTCCCGCCCGGTGATTCGATGTTGCAGGTGAATCGCTATGGACGGCGGGTCGTCAATGAAAAACGAAACTATAATGATCGTACGGAAGTGCATAATACCTATAATCCCACCTATGCTGAGTTTCCCAATCAGATAATGTTTATGGTTTATGATAAACGCACGGCTGAGGCCTTTGCCGGTGCCTATCCACTGCCTGCGGAACCGACTGACGCGGCCTATGTGATGCAGGCTGACACGCCGAAAAAATTAGCCGCCGTTATCAGCAAGCGTCTGCGAAAAATCTCCTCTCACACCGGCGGCTTTGAGCTGGATGCATCATTCGCGGAAAACCTGCAAGCAACGATTGCCCGTTTTAATGAGTTTGCCCGTGCAGGCAATGACGAAGATTTTCAACGCGGTGCGGCGGCCTATGACAGGGAGTGGCAGTTGGTCTTTTCACCAATGCGGGAGCAAAGCGGCTGGCCGCAGAACGAGCAACCCAATATCACGATGCACAGTTTGAGTGACAACGGCCCGTATTTCGCCATTATGTTGGCGGCCGGGGCACTGGATACCAATGGCGGCCCGATGGTAGATGCCAAGGCCCGGGTGTTGGACACCAGGGGGCAACCGATACCGGGGCTTTATGCCGCCGGTAACTGCATCGCCAGCCCTTCCGGTGATGCCTACTGGGCGGCGGGTTGTACCATTGGTCTGGCACTGACGTTTGGTTATATTGCCGGTAATGCGGCTCACGATGAAGCCTGAGCGGTATTGATCAATGGCGAGTAACAACGAATTACAAACCCGGGTAGATGCCTTGTTGCTCAAAGTTGATGAGTTGGAAAGCCGGGCGGCGTTGCGTGATCTTGTTACGGATTACTGTCTGGGTTTTGATAACCGTGACTGGGATACTTTCATTTCTATTTGGCATGAAGATGCAGTATGGGAGATCGGCCCGCCATTTGGGACCTTCAACGGGCATGAAGGAATCAAAACCGTTGTTTATGATGTCCTTTATCCGTTTTGGCGTGAAACCCACCATTTGACCACCAACCTTCGCCTGAAATTCCGCGATGCGGATCATGCTGACGGTGTCTGCAATGTTGATTGCATGGGGGCAAGCAATGAAGGCGGTGTTGTGCAGATGATTAATGCCACCTATATGGATGATTTTGAACGCCGTAACGGTGTCTGGAAGATTGCCCGGCGCAAGGTTGATATGCACTATTTCAATCCTGTCCCGGGTGCTGAAATGACCAAACCACCGACGACCTGATAACTTTTTTTCGTGGATCGGCGCCGACGTGGAGAAGATCATTGAAGCGGATTTGCCTGTCTGTGATCCCCACCACCATTTATGGGACTATCCCGACAGCATGTATATGCTGGATGAGTTTATGCAAGATGTTGCAAATGGTCATCGTGTCAGGAAAACAGTTTATGTTGAGTGCCAACGGCATTATCGCAGCACAGGCCCGAAGGCATTACAACCGGTGGGGGAAACCGAATTCATTGAGCAACTGCTCGCACGGCAACAGGGTGACATTGAGGTAGCAGCGGGTATTGTCGGTTTTGCCGATCTGACCCTCGGCCCGGCGGTTCAGGAAGTGCTGGAAGCGCATATACAGGCCAGCCCGAGGTTCAGGGGAATTCGTTATATGAGTGCCTGGGATGCCAGCGAGCAAATCCGCAACGCACAGACCGGGCCTACGCAAAACCTGTTACAGAGAAAGGATTTTCGCGACGGGTTTGCCTGTTTGGCCGGGCTGGGGCTTGCTTTTGATGCCTGGGTCTATCATCCGCAACTTGCCGAGTTACTGAAATTGGCTCAAGCCTTTCCCGAGACGACCATCATAGTTAATCATAGCGGCGGGCCACTGGGGATCGGCCCTTATGCCGACAAGCGTGATGAGGTGTTTGAAATCTGGCAAAAAGGTATGCGACAACTGGCAACATCTGACAATGTTGTTGTCAAACTTGGCGGCTTGACCATGAGTATGTGTGGGTTTGGCTGGAATAAACGGGAAATCAAACCGGATTCTGCGGAGCTGGCTGAGGCAATGCGCCCTTATTATCAAACCTGTATTGAATATTTCGGGCCGCAACGTTGTATGTTTGAAAGTAATTTTCCCGTTGATCGTGTGTCCTGTTCCTATAACGTATTGTGGAATGCGTTTAAACGTCTGGCCTGCGGCTACTCCGCCACAGAGTGTTCAGCACTTTTGCACGATACGGCGGCGCGCAGTTATCGGCTTGATTGAGGTTTGCCCGGATTCGGCTTCAGGCCATATCCGCGCGATGGTGGCTGAGATCGCCGATAAGATCGGGATGGATGTCGCGTGAGCGAAACCGCCACTCCCCTTTCACCTTTTCAAAGGTATCGCGATAATGCCCGACGAAGATCACCTGCAACGGAAAATCAGGTGATACGGCCTGCAATACACTGATATAGGACTGGGCTTTGGCAGTGTCTCCTGATTCTGCAATATCAATTTGAACATTGCTCATGACATGTTTGGTATGTGTTTTGCCATCATACAATGTGACATTTTGCACGGTCTTTTGCACCTCCTCATAACCCGTATCAGCACCTTGCGGAACACCCACAACCTGCCAATCTGCATGCCGGAACAATTCAGCAAAACCGGCCAAATCGCCGGCATCAATGCGATAACAATATTCATTCATTAAACGCAGGATTGATTGTTGATCATTATTCATAGTGGTCACCATCTCAGCCTGCGGCCATCCGCATTGCCCCGTCCAGGCGGATGGTTGCACCGTTTATGTAAGGGTTATTGACAATGTGCCGGGTCAGCGCCGCAAAATCAGCAACCTCCCCCAAACGTTTCGGGAAAGGGATGTCTTTACTCAGCGCCTGCTTGATCTCGGGGGTCAAGCCATTCAGTATCGGGGTATCAAAGACGCCCGGTGCAATGCTTACAACACGAATACCGTAATGAGCAAGCTCACGCGCAATCGGTAGCGTCATGCTGACTATGCCACCCTTGCTTGCACTATAAGCGGCCTGCCCCCGTTGGCCTTCATAGGCCGCAATGGACGCCGTATTGATAATGACTCCTCTTTCGCCGTCGGCATCGGGTTCATTGTCCGCCATTTTTTCAGCGACCTGACACAAAACATTAAATGTGCCGACTAAATTGATATTGATAACATCTTTGAACAACTCAATCGGGAAACGTCCCTTTTTGCTCAGGCTCTTGGTTGCACCACCGCCGCGGCCGGCACAATTGACACAGATATGAATCGCACCAAAGGTATCCATCACGGTACTAATAGCCGTAGTGATAGCCGCATCTTCAGTGATGTTAACCGGACAGAATATCGCCGCATCGCCGAGCTCTGCGGCTAAAGCGTTGCCCGCCTCTTCGTTTATATCAAACAACCCGACTTTAGCTCCGGCCTTGACAAGGCACTCAACTGTCGCCCGCCCCAGCCCGGAAGCACCGCCGGTTACAATAGCGACCTTATCTTGTAAATCCATCCGATCTGTCCCCCATTTGGTAGAGTAAATCCGGGGAAACTGTGATTCAGCCCCCGAAATACATTTGAATAAAATTCAAATCGGGAATAATATTATCCTTTTGGTGGCAGACTATCAACAGCAAAAAAACCGATAATCCGGCGGCTTTTGCATGCACTTGTTGTGCCGGGGCAGACCCCTGATTTAGTCAAAAACCCCTTGTTTATTATTGAGTTATCCAATCTTATCAACATGGCCAAGCGAATATGTCACAAGCCTGTATCTATGATCACGTAAGAACGCCCAGAGGCAAAGGTCGGCCTTCCGGAGGCCTGCATGGGGTGACGCCCGTTGATATGTTGGCCCAGATGCTGATGCAGCTCAGGGACAGGATGCAACTTGATACGACATTGGTTGAAGATATTATTACAGGTTGTGGTTCCCCTACGGGAGAACAGGGAAGTGCCATTGGACGTGCCGCCTGTCTTGCCGGTGACTATGCAGTTACTACACCGAGTCAGCAGATACATCGTTTTTGCGCTTCCGGTCTGGAAGCCGTCAATCTTGCCGCTGCCAAAGTTATGTCAGGCCAATGCGATTTGGTGATCGGCAGTGGTGTGGAGAGTATGTCCCGTATCCCGATAGGTTCCTCAGGCGGTGCCTGGGCATCCGACCCGGAGTTGGTTTATAAAATTCATTATGTGCCGCAGGGTATATCCGCAGATCTGATTGCAACCCTGCATGGTTTCAGCCGTAATGATGCTGACAGCTATGCGGTTGAAAGCCAGCATCGGGCGGCTATGGCTTGGGAAAAAGGTTACTTCAAGCGATCTGTGATACCGGTAAGGGATGAGACAGGTTGCCCCCTGTTGTCACAAGATGAGCATATTAGAGCCGGCACTACTCTGGAAGATCTGGCAAAGCTACCGGCGGCATTTGAAGACGCGGGCAAGAGTGGTTTTGATGATCAGGCCATACACAAGTTTCCTGAAGTGGAGAAAATCAATCATATTCACACCGCCGGCAATTCCAGTGGCATTGTTGATGGTGCCGCTGCGGTACTAATCGGTAGCAAGCAGATACAGGCGAAACTTGATAGCAAGCCGCGTGCATATATACGTGCCTTTGCTTCTGTCGGCACCGATCCGACCCTGATGCTGACGGGCCCTGCCCCGGCGGCTGTGCAGGCGTTAAAAAAAGCGGGCATGGACAAGACGGATATTGATTTGTTTGAACTGAATGAGGCCTTTGCGGCGGTGGTATTGTTGTTCATGGAAGAGATGGGTATCGCGCATGACCGGATCAATGTCAATGGCGGGGCCATCGCGATGGGACATCCGATAGGAGCGACCGGGACAATGATACTGGGCACGGTGCTGGATGAACTGGAGCGACGTGATCTGACAACGGCTCTGGTAAATCTGTGTGTGGGTGCCGGCATGGGCACAGCAACCATTATTGAACGTATCTGAGTAAGCGGGACATGCCAGAGCCAATCACATTTGACAGTATGACGTATGCCGTTAATGACAAGGGCATTGCGGTTGTTACCATTGATGTCAAGGGGCAACGGATGAATGTTTTGACACCGGAATTGCATCGGGATGTTGGGAAAGTCGCCGAGCAACTGGCCGAAGATGACGATGCGGTTGGGGCTATATTTTGCTCGGGCAAACCTTCTTTTGTCGCCGGTGGTGATCTGAAACGGCTTGTTAATTTATACGATATGGATTGTATGGTTGCCGAAACCTATGAACGGGTATCTGTATTCAGCCGCTCGTTGCGTAAGCTGGAAACCTGCGGCAAACCTGTGGCAGTGATAATTAACGGGGCGGCATTGGGCGGCGGGCTGGAACTTGCGCTGGCATGCCATTACCGGGTGGTGGCTGATGATAAAAACATACCGTTGGGCCTGCCGGAAACAACGGTGGGGCTGATGCCCGGTGCGGGCGGGACACAACGGTTGCCGAGGCTGATTGGCATAGAGCAGGCTACCTCACTTATTTTATCAGGCAGACACATCAGTCCCGATGAAGCACTGGAACTTGGCATAGTCAATAAGGTGACAGCGGCTGAACAGATGTTTGCGGAAGCGGAGCGCTGGTTATTGCAGGAAGGTAACCCTGTTCAGCCCTGGGATCGTAAAGGTTTCAGGATCCCCGGCGGTGCCGGATTGGGCAATATGAACATTGCCCGGTATTTCCAGAAGATGACGACCGAAGTCGCCGCCAAGACAAAATATAATTATCCGGCACCGATTACGGCACTTAAAAGTATCTATAAAGGCACATCCGTGCATTCAATTGATGCGGCCTTGCAGATTGAATCACGCTATTTTGTGACTTTAAGCCGTGATGCCGTACCGCGAAATATGATCCGCACCCTGTTTTTGCACAGGAGGTTGCTTGATAGCCTGCATGATCGTCCGCAGGGGATTGACAAGACATCCGTTAGTAGCATTGCCCTGGCAGGAGGGGGGGATGAGACGGCGTTACTTGCATCCCTGTGTGACAAGGCGGGGATCAATGTTGTCCTGTGCAAAGATGGTGAGGCTGCTGATCTTGCCACTGTTGATATGCTTGTTGTTCTGTCTCAGGGCAATCCTGCTGTGCCAGCTAAACTGGTTGCTGCGATACCGGCTACGGCCATCATCGCCATCGCTGCGGAAGTGCCGTCAATTGATGATATTGAGGCTGTTGAACCGGGGCGCGTAATCGGTTGGTATTTATCATTTGCTTCCGGGCAACAACAGATTGTTGAGATCGTGACAGGGAGTCATACGTCAGAAAAAACACTGGCGCAAACGATGGATTTCACCAAACAATTACGCAAGACCCCGACTGTTCAAAAGGACAGTCCGCTACGTTTTAGTCGGCATTGTATGTCTGCTTATATGGCAGAAGGCATCAGGATGCTGGCAGCAGGGATTAACCCGGCCCTGATTGAGAATATGGCTATCAATGCCGGTATGAAAACAGGGCCGCTTGCCCTGGCGGATAGTACGGGTCTTGACAAACTTGTGCCGCTGCTCAACGACAAGGCAAGCGATGAACTTGTCAGCAATATGCTTAAGCAGGGCAAGGGCTTTTATCAGTATGAGGCCGATGGCGGCAAACATCTTTGGCAAGGCCTGACTGATTTGCTACCGACCGGCACTGCACAGCCTGAGGCTGAAACAGTAAAACAACGCCTGTTGTGCATACAGGCACTGGCTGCCTGTCATTATTGGGAAACGGGTAGCATTGCTCCGATTGATGCCGATCTTGTTTCCGTACTGCATTGGGAATTTCCATCTTACACCGGTGGAGTCCTGTCGTTTATTGACACAATGGGTGTGAGTGCCTTTGTGGTGCTGTGCGAGCAACTCGCAGAGAAGTATGGGGAATTATTTGCTCCGTCGGCACAACTGCGTGATTATGCCGCCCACTCGGATCGTATTTATCCGAAGGCCCGGAAAAATACCTGAGCCTGATAAGACCGAAGGTTACAAACATTACAAGGAAGCCTTGTCAGCAGAGGAATACAAAAAGAAAGTAATGAACCGGTAATCACTTTCTGCATCAATTGCCATAAGCAATCAGCACCAGACAGGCCGGGATCAACATAAATACCGTATAGCCCAGATTGTTGCGGAACACATTGCGGGCACTTATTCCATAACGGGATTGCATTAGCAGGCCGAGTGCCGAGAAAGGGGTCAACGGGAGTGATAAACCCCAGCAGAAAATGAAGGTCAGCCCTAACAGGTCGGGGTTTGGTGCG
>JBPCXW010000004.1:0-4540 GCA_051008185.1 Gammaproteobacteria bacterium | reverse complement strand
AAAGGAGGCGAAGCCTGCTTTGGTGGGGGGACCTTGCTGTTGTGTCTCATAAGCCAGAACAGTTACCCTGTATGCGATGGACATTATCTATATCTCAGACCTGCGTGTTGATACAGTCATCGGCGTTTATGACTGGGAGCGGCGCACCACTCAAACCATTATTCTGGATCTTGAGTTGGGAGCCGATATCAAACAAGCCGCGGCGACCGACTCAATTGAAAACACTCTGGACTACAAGGCAGTGGCCAAGCGTCTGATCGCCTTTGCCGCAGAGAGTGAGTTCCAACTGGTAGAGACACTGGCAGAAAATATCGCCGGGATTCTGCTAAAAGAATTCAAAGTCCCCTGGTGTCGACTCAAAGTGAACAAGCAAGGCGCAGTGCGCGGCGTGCGAGATGTCGGCGTTATCATTGAGCGCGGTAAAAAAAGTTAGGCATGGCCAGAGTTTTTGTCGGCGTGGGTAGCAATGTGGATCGGCAACGACACATCCGCGCCGGTGTGCAAGCCTTGCAAACCTTGTTCACCAATGTGCAAGTCTCAACTATTTACCAAAACGCCGCAGTCGGTTTCGCCGGTGAGGATTTTTATAATCTGGTAGTCGCCTTTACTACTGATGAGGATGTAACCGCCACCTACTACCTGCTACGCGGCATAGAAGATGCACACGGACGGGATCGCAAGCAGCCCCGTTTCTCACCACGCACTCTGGATCTGGATCTGCTGCTATACGATGATCTGGTCATGCACAACGATCTGTTCCAGATCCCGCGCGATGACATAGACAAATACGCCTTCGTCCTCAAACCTCTGGCCGAACTGGCCGTCGACATCGCACACCCGGTCTCCGGCAAGACCTTTGCCGCCCTGTGGGAGGCGTTCAACCAATCCGGTCAGGAGTTGAAACCGGTGCAATCAGACTGGCTAACCGCCCCCGGCGAATGACAGCAAGTGAAATATCCAGCGTAATATGCTACAGTCTGCCCCAAAGTAAATTGCCGGAACCTATAATCTTGCAAGACAAGACCGCACTATGAACGACCTGCTGTCACAATACCCTGAAGTCACCGCCATCGTCGTTGCCCTCGGTGGGCTGGTGATAGCCCGTATCCTCGCCCTTGCCAGCGGTGCCGGGCTGGCGTGGCTGGAATACCTGTTACTGCGTCTGGCCCCCAACTGGGTAGGCAACATTGACATAGAAGGCTTCCAACCCGTCGTGCGCGGATTGACCTTCTACCTGGTACTGTTCTTCTTCCTACTGCTAGCCCTTCGCATCCTTGATGTCACCGTAGCGGAAGGTTGGCTGGATTGGCTTATCGCACACCTGCCCGGCATGGTCATCGCCGCCGTGATCGTACTAACCGGTTACCTGCTGGGCCTGGTCGCCCGCGCCGCGATAGCCGGAGTACTACCACATACCAGCAGCCAGCTATTACCCTACACCGTGCAGTTCCTGATCGTCGGCACCGCCATCCTGACCGCGATGGCCCAACTCACCATTGATGTCACCTTCCTCACCGTACTCATCATTACCCTGCTGGCGACATTCCTCGGCGGGCTGGCAATGGCGTTCGCCCTCGGTAGCCGACAACTGGTCGCCAATGTCCTGGCCCGGCGGGAGATGGAGCGCTATCAGGTCGGTGTCCGCATCCGCATCGGTGAGGTTGAGGGAAACATTATCAATGTACTTGACACCGCCGTGGTGCTGGAGCATCCGGGCGGAACCACGACCATACCGGCGTCCCGCTTTGCCTCCGAGGTCGTAACAGTCATTGACCAAGACCCCACGGAAGTCAGGACCGATGTCGACTGATCCAATCCTGCTCGCGTACGCCAGTGACCGCCCACGAGAGGTGGCCCGACTACTGGCCGCAGCGCGACCGGCGGAGATAGCCGAACTGCTTGATCAGTTGCCGGCGAAGATCGCCGCCAGCCTGATAGTGCATCTGCCGACCCGGCAAGCGTCGCGGCTGTTGAAAGATCTCAAACCTGCAACCATCGCCAAGCTACTGACCTCCGCCCGGCACGAGGATAGCGTTGCGCTGGTGTCGCAACTCCCGGTCACCCGTTACCCGACGCTACTGAATGCCGCCGACGGCAGACAGCAACAGCGCGCGTTGAAGCATCTGCTTGACCTGCCGTTACGCACCCTTGCCGCGCTGGTCACCCCTGATTATATCCGCGCACACGCCGATACCATCTGCCATGAGCTCAGGTCGGAACTGGAATCACAGACCAGCCAAACGCCGGTGCCGATCTATGTAGTTGATGACGAGGGCGTGTATCTGGGGGAGGTTAATCCCCTGTCCTTGTTGATCAAATATGCACAGAACTACCAGCTGCGGGAATTGGCACTGTATCGGGCACCCCTCAGCGGCCGGATGAACATTGCCGCGGCACTCAGGTTCAAGGAGTGGAACCGGAATATGCAACTGCCGGTAGTGAATGCAAAAGGGCATCTGCTCGGCGCCATCAATTACTGGCTACTTGAGCGGCAGGCCAAGGAAGACGAAGTGGGCGAATATAATCTGACGCGAACGGTTACCGAAATATCTCTGCGTTTTCTGGAGATGAGTGAATACTGTATGCGAATGTTGGTGACCAGGCGCAGGCAATGAGTCTTGAGCGTTCAGTTCGGGAGTACTATTTGCTGGAGCACCCGGTCAGTGCCGCACGGATACTGGAGCAGTCGCCGGATACACTTGCCAATATGACGGATCTTTCTACCGAAAGTCTGAGCAAGTTGTGTGAGCATATTGACTCCTTCCACTTGAAAACCCTGTTCCAGTCGTTGGACACGCAACGACAGGCCGATGTGTTGCAATCGATCAGCGTCCGCACCATCTTGCATCTGCTCGGCGCACTGGGGGAAAAGGGGTGCGAGAAACTGTTTGATCAACTCCCCAAGACCCTGGTGGACGCGTTGCAGAAACTTCAGAGTTTCCCCCCGGGCAGTGCCGGTAGTTACATGAATCAGATCACAACTTATTTTCGCCCCGATCAGACGGTCAGTGAGGTGCTGTCTGTATTGCGTGATTCCAAAGCCAAGCCGGTACGTTCCCTGCACCTCACGGATGCGGACGGACGTCTGACAGGGCGCGTGGATTTGCAGGATATGGCATTGAGCGAGCCGGATACCGACATGGCCGATCTGATGCACCCCGTTGATGCGGTAGCGGAACTGACCTCTACCGAGAGCGACCTCGTGGAGCAGTTTGATCGTTACCGTGTGAATGCCGTGCCGGTGGTAGATGCGAACAGGAAGTTGTTGGGTCTGGTGCACCACTCCAGTCTGGTTGGGGCGGTTGAGGACATCGCCACGACCAGCATTCAGCGCATGGTGGGTGTCAGTGATGAGGAAAGGGCATTGTCCAGTGTCGGTTTCGTGGTGAAGCGGCGTTTGGTCTGGTTGCATATCAATCTACTGACTGCATTTTTGGCCGCCTTTGTGGTCGGCCTGTTTGAGTCCACCATTGCCCAATTCACAGTGCTTGCGATACTGTTGCCGGTGGTTGCGGGCCAGTCCGGCAACGCCGGGGCGCAGGCCCTGGCGGTAACCATGCGCGGGCTCTCATTGAAAGAAATTTCTATCTGGCAGTGGCCGCAGGTACTGGGCAAAGAGTTAATGGTCGGTATGGTTGATGGTTGTATGCTTGCGGTGTCTTGCGGTCTTGGTGTGTATATCTGGAGTGCATCAACCGGCCTTGCCATTGTGATCGCCATCGCGATGGTTACCGCCATAACGGTAGCGTGCATGGCCGGCGCGCTGGTGCCCATCGTACTGGTGCGGCTGGGGCAGGACCCGGCTACCGCCTCAACGATCGTGCTGACAACGATAACCGATGTCTCGGGCTTTCTGGCTTTTCTGGGAACGGCGACATTGCTTTCGGCAATGCTGTAACCTCAGCCATCATCCGCCTCAATAAACTTCGGGGTTAGTTGTAGTTGTTTCGGTTGGGTGCGAAATTGCAATAACTCTTCCGAGTTCACATCCAGAGTCAGGGTTTGATAATCAGTGTGTAACACCCAGATGCGCAGATTGGTTGTTGCATCGGACTCCGAAGTTACCTGATGTTTGAAGATCAATCCTTTGCGGTATTGCCGGTTGATGCCGATCTTGATCGTCTTCTCACCCAGCGGGGATGATTCATCTTTGCCGGTGGAACAGATGTCATTGCTTCCCTGCCCTGAGCAACGAATGTGATAGTTGATCACCGGCGCACCGGAGACTGAATCACTTGCCCTGAAATGTATGTTCTCAATATCCAGTTTGTTGATGTTGGTCTGCCCCCACAGGCCGTAGTAGTCACCCGTGATCACAGTCAGCAACAAAGCGGCTATGCACAGGACGGCGATGATCAACATCTTCTTCATGGGACTATTCTACTTCATCCGGATCAGTACATGTGAGACAAATCGCAATGTCCCCCCACCGGAGCCACTACGGGCTACGCCCTCGTGCCACCGGCTCCCCCTCAAGGGGGGAGCTATTCGTGCTTGTTATTGCTCCCCCCTTGAGGGGGAGCCAAAGGAGGCGAAGCCT
>JBPCXW010000003.1:0-4068 GCA_051008185.1 Gammaproteobacteria bacterium | reverse complement strand
AGGCCCGAGGGGACGGTGCGGGCGAATGGCTTACCGGTCGCCCCCCGCCGGGCCGGCAGGCAGGCGGACGGCGGTGCCGATGATCTCGCTAACGCCGCGGACGGTGCTGTCACCTACGAGCTCGCCGACAACGCCGCGCTGGTGCAGGACAACTTCAACGACACCATTTACCTCGGCGGCCGCCTGAGCATCCGTTACGACATCAACGATGACTGGAAGCTGAGCCTGACCCACGCCCGACAGGGAGTAGAATCAGACGGCGTGTTTTTCTCCGACCCCGATCTCGGCAGCCACAAGACCCAGCGCTTTGTGGACGAGGGCATAGACGATAATTACCATAACAGCAGCTGGACACTGGAGGGCAGAATCGCCGGTCTCACGGCGATATACACCGGTGCCTACACCGACAGGGAGACCGATCAGATCGTTGATTACACAGACTATATGTTTGTCGGCCAGTATCTGCCCTATTACATCTGCGACATCGGTGTAACCTATCCGGCGTCCGATCCGAATACCGGCGACACCCCTGAAGGAACCTGTTACTCCCCCGAGTTGTTACTCAATTCGCAAACCGGAACCGAGGTCCAGACACACGAATTCCGTCTGGCCACCGATAGCGCCCTGCCCTTGCGCGGCACTCTGGGCGGATTTTATAGCGACACCGTAGTAACCGAGTTGAATGATTTTACCTACCTGAGTTCAACCGAGATCAAGTTCCAGGACGGCACTAGTGCCAACTTCGCGCCTAACCGTCCTTTTATGACCGGCCACTTCTCCGACCCGGGCCCGTTCCCCGAAGCGGTCATCTTCCGCAACGATATAAAACGCACCGATGAACAATACGGGATCTTCGGCCAACTGGAATGGGATGTCACCGATCAGATCACACTGACTGCAGGCGCACGCTATTACGATGTGACGGTTGATATGGACGGTAGCGCTAACACTTCCTTTTGCAACAACGACACAGACGTGGATCAAGACGCCTTCGGCACAGACATCTCCGATCTTTACAACGGCGATGGGCGATACACCTTCATCAATAGCTGCTCGTCAGGTAACAGGCTGACCTACACCCTTGACCCGGCCCACGCCAACGACCCCAACTTGCATCACCCTGACAGCATCACGAACGAGGCTACGAAGCAACGGGTGCTGGCCTCCCTGGCGGCACCTGATGCTGCGGAAGCGAACGGCTGGATCGGCAAGGCCTCCCTGGCCTACGCCCTGAACAGCGATACCCTGATCTACGCCACCTGGTCGCAGGGCTTCAGGCCCGGTTTGCTGAACCGTCCCGGCGGCCTCACCAACGCGAATGTCCCGGGGTATAGCATACCGTTTGTGCTAAAAACCGATGATGTCACCAACTACGAGATCGGCTGGAAGGCCGATCTGTTCGGCGGCAATCTGCGCTTCAACGGCACCGTGTTTTTTGTTGAGGTCCAGAACTTGCAGACGACTATTTACGATCCCAATATCGTCAATCTGTTCTTCTCGGACAATGCGGCAGATGCCGAGATCCTCGGCTTTGAAGGGGATATGATCTGGCAACCACTCAACATAGACGGCCTGACGGTCTCCGGCGCATTCAGTTTTCTGGATTCGAAGATCACCAAAAAAATTACACCGACTGATGATGTACGCGAGGGCGATGAGCTCGCCTTCGCCCCGACCTTTCAGGGTAACCTGCGCGCCCGTTATGAATGGCCGCTGGGCGGGGTCCTGACCGCCCATGTGATGCCACATCTGTCCTGGTCAACCAAATCGTATAGCGACATTATTACCATCAACCGGGATCAGATAGAGGGCTGGATGATGCTCGGGATTGCCGGCGGTGTGGAGGGCAACAACTGGTCGGGGCAACTGTACATAGACAATCTGACGGATGAAAATGCCGAGTTGTCGCGCGACTTTACCTACGATCTGCGGCGCGTGACCTATGCCCAACCCCGCACTATCGGCTTCAGGTTCTCCCGCGACTTTTAGTTTTACAGGAGAGGCGTTCCGCATGGATGTCTTTCCATGACCTCACTCCGGCAAATTCAGCAAGACATCAGCGACGGCCATTTTGATGCCGCCCTGACCAGTCTGCAGGCCCTGCCCGCTTCCCAGCAAGACAATCACGATGCGCTGTATATGCAGGCGGTCTGCCTGCGCTATCTATACCGCTTTGATGAGGCCCATGCCTGCCTGCAACGACTCAAACGCCTGCTACCGGAACACGGGCGCACCTGTCAGGAAGAAGGCCATCTGCTACGCGACGCAGGTATGCCGGATGCGGCCGTCATCGCCTACCGCCGCGCCTGCCAGTACAACCCGGCCCTGACCGCGGCCTGGCGCTCCCTCGCCGACGGCCTTGAACAGATCAACGCCACCGGCGAGGCCGCCGCCGCCCGCGCGCAACTGAAACGACTGCAAGACCTGCCGCCGATACTGGTCGCGGTCACCGATCTGATCGCTGAGGGGAAACTGTTACAAGCCGAAGATCGGGTACGGCAATTCCTGCTTGAGGTGCCGCATCATGTGGAAGCGATGCGGCTACTGGCCGCGATCGGCATCAAACTGGGCGCACTGGACGATGCCGAGTACCTGCTGGAAAGCGCCTGCGAGTTTGAGCCGGATAACATTCAGGCACGCATGGACTACATTCAGGCACTGAGAAAACAGCAACGATTCGCCGCCGCCCGCGCGCAGGCAAAACTGTTGCTGGACAAAGACCCGCACAACCCCCGTATGCAATCGCTCTACGCCGTGGAGTGCATGCACGGCGGCGACTTCCGGCGGGCACTTGATATGCTGGACAAGGTACTGACAAGCCTGCCCGCCGATCCCGTCACCCTGACCTCGCGCGGTCATGTCTGCAAGACCACCGGCGACTTTGACGCCGCCGTACGCGCCTACCGGGATGCCCTGCACAGCCGCCCCTCCCACGGCGAGGCCTACTACTCGCTGGCCAACCTGAAGACCTACCGCTTCCGCGATGATGAAATAGCCGCAATGAACCAGCAGGCCGACGGCGGCAATCTCTCCTTCATGCAACAGGTATATCTGTCATTCGCCCTCGGCAAGGCCTGCGAAGACCGGGGTGAGTATGAACAATCATTCCGGCACTATGCCGAAGGCAATCAGCTAAAGAAGACCCGCAGCAACTATTCCGCCGACAAGATGAGCAGCGAACTTGGCGCGCAGATAACGGTATGCAATGAGGTCTTCTTCACCACACGGGGCGACTACGGCCACCCGGCGGCTGATCCGATCTTTATCGTCGGCTTGCCACGCGCCGGTTCCACGTTGCTGGAGCAGATTTTGTCATCACACAGTCAGGTTGATGGCACGCTGGAGTTACCCAACATTCCGGCATTGTCACAACGCTTGCGGCGGCAGGAGAAGATCACGGCCAGCAGCCGCTACCCGCACGCACTGACGGAACTGAACGCCAAAGAGTGTGCTGACTTCGGCGCGGCCTATATCAACGACACTCGCATTCACCGTCAGCAGGCGGCGTTTTTTATAGACAAGATGCCGAACAACTTTCGCCATATCGGGTTAATCAAACTGATCCTGCCGAATGCGAAGATCATTGATGCCCGTCGTGATCCGATGGCCTGTTGTTTCTCCGGCTTCCGACAGTTGTTTGCGGAAGGTCAGGAGTTCAGTTATTCCCTTGCTGATATCGGCCATTATTACCGCGACTATGTTCAGCTGATGCAACACTGGAATCGCATCCTGCCCGGGCAGATCCTGACTGTCCGGCATGAAGATGTGGTGGCTGATTTGGAGACACAGGTAAGACGTATGCTGGATTACTGCGAACTACCGTTTGAACAGGCGTGTGTGGAATACTACAAGACTGAGCGTAACATCCGGACACCTAGTTCAGAGCAGGTACGGCAACCGGTATTCCGCTCCGGTCTGGACAACTGGCGCAATTTTGAACCGTGGCTACAACCGCTGAAACAGGCTTTGGGGGATGGGGTGGGCTGATACACCGATCCCCCCACCGGAGCCACTCGGGCTTACGCCCTCATGCCACCGGCTCCCCCTCAAGGGGGGAGCTATTCGTGC
>JBPCXW010000002.1:0-9737 GCA_051008185.1 Gammaproteobacteria bacterium | reverse complement strand
CCTCAAACTTCTCCACATTGACTACGCCGGCCTCCTGCATCTCGTGATAGAAGTCATTGCCCTCGCGGGTGCGCTCGCCGACACCGGCGAACACCGACAGGCCCGAATGCTGGGTGGCGATGTTGTTGATCAACTCCATCATATTGACGGTCTTGCCGACACCGGCACCGCCGAACAGACCGACCTTGCCGCCCTTGGCAAAAGGGCACACCAGATCAATCACCTTGATGCCGGTCTCCAGCAACTCGGTGGTGGAACTCAACTCGGTGAACTTGGGGGCGTCGCGGTGGATGCTCCACTTCTCTTCGGCCTCAATGGCACCTACCTCGTCAATAGGCTCGCCCAGCACATTCATGATCCGGCCCAGGGTCTTGTGCCCTACCGGGATGGATATCGGGGCATTGGTGTTGGTGACTTTCAAGCCCCGTTGCAGGCCGTCTGTTGAACCCAGCGCGATGGTTCGCACCACGCCATCGCCCAACTGCTGTTGCACCTCCAGCGTGGTTTCCACACCTTCGGCATCCACTTGCAGGGCGTCATAGACCTTGGGGACGGCATCCCCCGGGAACTCAACATCTACGACTGCACCGATTATTTGTACGATATTTCCAGCACTCATTGTTTTTAATTCCTCAACTGTTGATTCTTGAATTCTGTTATTGCCGGCTCAGACTGCGGCGGCACCACCTACGATCTCTGATAACTCCTGAGTAATCGCCGCCTGCCGCGCCTTGTTATAGACCAGTTGTAACTCGTCTATCAATGTACCCGCGTTATCGGAGGCACTCTTCATCGCGACCATTCTGGCGGCCTGCTCACAGGCGATATTTTCCACCACGCCCTGATACACCAGAGACTCGATATAACGTTGCATCAACTGATCCAGCACATCTTTCGCATCAGGCTCATAGATATAATCCCAGTGATGGCTCAACTCTTCTTCCTCGCTGGCCTGTATGGGTATCAGCTGCTCCAGCCGCGGTGACTGGGTCATGGAATTCACAAACTGGTTTGAAACGATATACAGCGCATCAATCTGCTCTTGCAGATAAGCATCAAGCATCGCCTTTACCTCACCGATCAGCATCTCCAGACTGGGCTCGTCACCAAGATGCACCTTCTGTACGGTGATATTGCATTTCAGGCGGGAAAAGTAACCCACCGCCTTGTTGCCGATGATACCGAGATCGATCCCAACACCTTGCTGATCCCATTCATGCATTCTTTTCAGCGTATCGCGGAACAGGTTGCTGTTCAGACCGCCGCACAGGCCGCGATCGGTGGATACGATAATCAAACCTACCCGTTTGACCTCGGCGCGGGGTAGCAGGTACGGATGTTTGTATTCCGGTTTGGCCGCCCCCAGGTGTGCAATCACTTTTCTGATCTTGTCCGCATAGGGGCGGGCCGCGGCCATGCGCTCCTGTGCCTTGCGCATCTTGCTGGCGGCAACCATTTCCATCGCCTTGGTGATCTTCTGCGTGTTCTTGACGCTGGCGATCTTGCTACGAATTTCTTTGCCGACGGCCATGCTATGCGCCTACCAGGTACTGCTTTTGACGAAACCCTGCAAGGCCGTCTTCAGGCTTGCCTCAATGTCGTCATTGTAGTCGCCTGCTTCGTTGATACTCTGCATCAGGTCTTTTTGTTCGCTGTTCATGTAAGTATGCAGGGCCGCCTCAAAGTCGCCGACTTTTTCCAGTGGCACCTCATCCAGAAAACCGTGCTCAACGGCATACAGACTGACCGCCATATCGGCCACACTCAGGGGCGAGTATTGCTTTTGCTTCATTAGCTCCATCACCCGCTGGCCGCGCTCCAGTTGTTTGCGCGTGGCCTCATCCAGATCCGACGCAAACTGGGCGAAGGCCGCCAGCTCGCGATACTGCGCCAGTGCCAGACGGATACCGCCGCCCAATTTTTTGATAACCTTGGTTTGCGCGGCACCGCCGACGCGGGACACCGACAGGCCGGCGTTGATCGCGGGACGGAAGCCGGAGTTGAACAGATCCGTTTCCAGATAAATCTGCCCGTCGGTGATGGAGATCACATTGGTGGGCACGAAGGCGGACACATCACCGGCCTGAGTCTCAATGATCGGCAGGGCGGTTAGCGAGCCGGTGCGGCCCTTGACCTTACCGCCGGTCAGTTTTTCCACTTCCGCTGCGTTGATGCGGGCGGCGCGTTCCAGCAGGCGGGAGTGCAGGTAAAACACATCGCCGGGGTAGGCCTCGCGTCCCGGCGGGCGCCGTAGTAGTAGTGACACCTGCCGATAGGCCCAGGCCTGTTTGGTCAAGTCATCGTAAATGATCAGGGCGTCTTCACCCCGGTCACGGAAATATTCACCCATCGCGCAACCGGCATAAGGGGCGATGTATTGCATCGCCGCCGAATCAGAAGCGGTGGCGGCGATGATGATGGTGTGCTCCATCGCCCCGTGTTCTTCCAGTTTGCGGATCACCACATTGACGGACGAGGCCTTCTGGCCGATGGCCACATAGATACATTTGATGCCGGTGCCTTTCTGGTTGATGATGGTATCCACCGCCACCGCCGTCTTGCCTGTTTGGCGATCACCGATGATCAACTCGCGCTGACCGCGACCGACCGGCACCATGGAGTCAATAGATTTCAAACCGGTCTGCACCGGCTGCCCGACGGACTGTCTGGCGATCACACCGGGGGCGATCTTTTCAATCGGGGAGGAATGGGTAGTGCTGATGTCACCCTTGCCATCTATCGGCGCGCCCAGTGAATCCACCACCCTGCCCAGCAGGGCCTCGCCTACCGGCACCTCCAGGATGCGCTTGGTGCATTTGACGGTATCGCCTTCGGAGATATGTTCATAGCCGCCGAGGATGACCGAGCCCACCGAGTCACGTTCCAGATTGAGTGCCAGACCGTAAGTGTTGCCCGGAAACTCCAGCATCTCGCCCTGCATTGCATCGCTGAGACCGTGGATTCGGGCAATACCATCGGACAGGCTGACCACCGTGCCTTCGGTACGGGCCGCCGTGTCCAGATCAAAATCCTGAATCTTTTTCTTAATCAGTTCACTGATTTCTGTTGCGCTGATTGACATTACTGTTCCTCATAAAGTGTTTGTTAGTTGTACGGTTCAGGCAAGGGCGTTGCCCAGTGCTTGCAGGCGACCGCTCAGGGAGGCATCGATAACCGAGTCCCCCATGCGGATGACCGCCCCGCCGATGAGTGCCGCATCCACCGTGACACTCAGGCTGACCTGCTTGCCCAGACGGCGGCTGATGTCGTCGGCGATCTGTTGCTGTTGTGCGTCGTTCAATTCATAAGCACTGCTGACCCGCACCTCTACTTTGCCTTCGGCCTCGGCCCGCATCGCCTCAAACAGCCGGACGATCTGTGGCATGTAACGCAGGCGTCCGGCGTCCGCCAACACCCTGACCAGATTTCTGGCGGCGGGCGAGATCTGATCGGCACCGACCGCATCAAAAATTGCCAGCAGTTGCTCTTGCGTCACCCTCGGGTTGCCAAGCAATGACTGCATCTGCGGATCGGCAACGATGCGGTTCAACAAGGCCAGACTGTCGGCCCAGACCGCCTCATCACCGGCCTCTTGTGCCAGTTCAAATACCGCCTGGGCGTAAGGCCGGGCTATGGTGGTTTTCTCAAGCATGGGATTGGACGCTCCGCTTACTCACTGCCTATAACTCACCGCTGATCCTGTCCAGCACCTCGTTATGCGCGTCGCGATCCACCTCGCGCATCAGGATCTGCTCGGCACCGGTCAAGGCCAGGGTGGCGACTTCGGCCCGCAGTTGTTCCCGTGTCTGGGTTTTCTGCTGTTCTATCTCGGCATCGGCCGCGGCGAGGATCCGTTCCCGCTCCTGATTGGCGTTTTGTTTGGCCTCTTCCACCAGTTCATCATGACGCTTCTGACCCTGCGCGATAATACCGGCGGCCTGTTGCTTGCCTGCTTCAACCAGCTCCTGCATCTTTGCCTCGGCCTCGGCCAGAGTCGTCTGACCTTTTTCCGCGGCGGCCAGACCATCGGCGATACGCGCCTCGCGCTCCTGCATCTGCTTCAGCAACAGCGGCCAGATAAATTTCATCGTGAACCAGACAAACACCGAAAAAGCGACGGTTTGCCCGATAAGAGTGGCATTAAAATTCACTTTGCGAAACTCCTGTGTTACCGACGTTGATTATGAACCGAGATAGGTGAGAAACGGATTGGCCAGCGTGAACCACATGCCGATGCCGATGCCGATCATGGTAACCGCATCAACCAGACCGGCGACCAGAAACATCTTGCCTTGTAGCATCGGTGCCAACTCCGGCTGACGGGCGGCGCCTTCAAGGAACTTGCCACCCAGTGTGCCAAAACCGATAGCGGTGCCCAACGCACCCATACCTAATACCAGTAATACACCAAGAGATGTTGCAGCTAAAATTATTTCCATCTTGTCCTCCAAGTAGAGTAGTTAAATGTCAGTGCTGCTCATGCGCCATACTAAGATAGACGATGGTCAGCATCATAAAAACAAAAGCCTGTAACAACACGATTAAAATATGAAACACAGCCCAGACAAAATGCAGGGGCAACTGCCAGAACCCCAGCAGGGCGATGAGTAAAAAGATCAATTCACCGGCATAAAGATTGCCGAACAGACGCAGTGCCAGTGATACCGGCTTGGCGATCAGGTCCACGGTCTCCAGTAGCAGATTGAATGGGATAAGCAGGATCTGTACGGCCGTGTTATTGGAACGAAAGGGATGCAAGGTCAGTTCGCCGATAAAACCGCCTAGCCCTTTCATTTTGATACTGTAGAAAATGATCAAAAAGAAAACGCTGATGGACATACCGAAGGTGATGTTTGGATCGGTTGTCGGCACTACCTTGAAATAGACATTATTCGGGTCGGCACCGAACACGGAAACTCCGATCAGATTGGCCAGCCCCGGTAGCCAATCCACCGGCACCAGATCCATGGTATTCATCAACACGATCCAGACGAAGATAGTCAGCGACAGAGGGGCGATCAGATTACTCTTGCCGTGAAAGACCTCCTTGACATTGTTATTCACAAACTCCACCAACAGTTCGACAAAACTGAGCCAACCGGTAGGGGCGGTGGCGGCATCGGTGGCGGCGGATTTTCTGGCGGCGAAATAAAACAGGGAGGTAAAGACGAGGCCGAGCAAAACAGCCCAGCCCAGGGTATCCACATTGACAGACCAGAAACCCATGGCCTTCACCTCTGCGGCGTTGTGGGCGAAGGTCCACTTGGCTTGTTGCAGTATCTGGCCGCTGTCTCTTGCATAATCCGCCGGCAGTTGGCCATACACCAAACTCTGCAGGTGATGCTGCATATAGTAGTCGGTAGTGAGTTCTCCACTTGCCATGATTGTTGTTATATCCTCAATTGTGTCTGTTCAAATAAGCCAGACCATACAAGTTAATAAATAACATCGCCGCGAATGTCAGTATCAACGCGACAAAATTCAACGGCCTGATATGAGTTATTATCAGGGCGAACAGTAATGCCGTAAGCAACAGCTTGATCGCCTCCCCGATGTATAACCACTTTACAGCGAGGCTTGGCGAATCAGCGGCGGAATACCTGAAGGCAAAACGCGCAAACAAAAAATTGGGCACTATATATGCCAATCCGCCACAAGCGGCGGAATATGCCATGACTTTATCGAAACCGATAAACAACGAACACGATACGATGGCTGTCAGGATGGCCTCTCCAATCAGCAACCTGTACGCAACGGCCTTGTTGATTATATTATCCGGTTGATCTTGCAATCCTGAGCCTACCTGACTTGTGAATGAGATTGTGCCATGCCTTATCCTCTACGCCTTCCCTCACAGCGGGGGTCAAAACGGCAGTGATTATAGGGGGCGATGACCGGTAAATCAATCCCCGGCTTGACTTATGAGGCGACTCAGCGGCGTATCCCCCCACCGGAGCCACTGCGGGCTTCGCCCCTGTGTGTAGAACCGTGCCACCGGCTCCCCCTCAAGGGGGGAGCTATTCGTGTCGGGGTTATTGCTCCCCCCTTGAGGGGGAGCCAAAGGAGGCGAAGCCTGCTTTGGTGGGGGGACCTATCCGGCCTCTGGCTTGTCCATCAGCCTGATCTTTTGCCTGACCCCGCCATCGGCCGTATGGGGTGTGCGGTACACCGTGTCCCCCGCCTTCTCTATCTCCCGTGCCGCATCGGCCAGGGCCGCCGCCGCTCGCAGGACTTCATGGCCGGCGGCGACCAGCGGGATATAGTCATCCCGCTCTTTGACTACGAAGCAACCTTTGGTGGTCAGCTTTGCCACTGTCTCGGCCAGGGTCAGTGCCGCCAGGGCCTTGGCTGCTGCATACGGATTGGCAAAGCCTGCTGCCGCTACGACGGTGCCGGCGTCGGCGATCAGTTTGGGCAGGGCCGCACCGGTATCGGACTTGAGTGCCGAGACCGCTGCGTCCAGATGTGTCTGTATGTAACGGATTACACCGCTCGCGGCCAATACCTTGATGATGTCGGCATTGAACAGAGTCATTTCGGTCGGGTCCAGGAACTCCCTGCGGGCGCCCAGCATCGGGTCGCAGGGCAGGATGATATAGCCCTGGTTTGGCAGGCTTATGTCGGTCGGCTTGCCCGCCTCATCCTTGCCGATGAAGGCCTTCTTTGACGGGCCGTCGGAGACTGTGATCACCGGTAGCCCAGCCTCGTCCAGTGTGGTGCGGGCTGCGGTGGCCCCCGGCAGGGTGGCGTTGGGGGTGACGATCAGGATCAGATCGGGGGTGTAGGCGATCAGTTGTTGCACGATCGTATTGCAGGAATCCGGATCCAGTTTGGCACCGCTGGTGAAACCGCGCACTTCCAGATCCTCTCTGTCGGCGCGTTCATCAAGAACAAGATCAAGTAACGGGGCGGCGCCGATACAACCGAATTTGGCTACCGCCAGTTTGAATATGGAATCGGGCATAACTCTCTTCTCATCAGGTTGGGATTACAGTATAACAATCTCACGGGCGATTCTGATTGAACCGGCGGATCGGGATGACAGGTGAACTCAACCGCTGTAACCATTTGAATTTACGAGGGAAGTGTCGGTTCAGGCCCGCCGGTCGGGTTCTATCAGTAGCAGATTTCTTGTGGCGGCGATGCCGGGTATGGTCAGTTGCTGTATCCGATAGGGCAGGCGCATTTGTTGTAGTACCTGTAATTCCTCCGCTGCCAGTGTCGACTTCATTGCCAGGATGGTCTGGTTTGCCGCGAACAGATGGGAGACGGATTGCAGATATACATCCAATGTCGCATAGGCGCGGCAGACGATGGTGGCGAAGGGTTGTTGCGGCACATAATCCTCTACCCGTGATTGCACTATCTGCACATTGGTCAGTTGCAACTCTGTTACGGCCTGTCTGAGGAAGCGGGTCTTTTTGCCGTTGCTGTCCAGCAGGTGCCAGTGTTGTTGCGGGTTGTTCAGCGCGAGGATGAGGCCCGGCAAACCGGCACCGCTGCCCACATCCAGACAACGCTCGCCCTTGATGAAGGGTAACAGTGTCAGGCTGTCTAAAATGTGTAGCGGGATCATGTCCGCCGGGCGTATCGTGGTCAGGTTGTAGGTCCGGTTCCATTTGCGTAGCAGGGCGATGTAGTGCAGGTATTGCTGCACGCGCTCCGCCGACGCACTGATGCCGAGTTCATCCAGACCCGACTGCAACTGCGCGGCGTCCGGTTGCTCAGGCACTCCGGCTTAACTGCGGCGGATGTTTCTTCATATAAACGCGCAACAGTGAGATGGCGGCGGGCGTAATGCCCGGGATACGCGCGGCCTGCCCGAGGGTGACGGGTTGCCGTGCTGATAACTTTTCCGCCACTTCGTTTGACAGCCCCGTCACCTGCATATAATCCAGACCGTCCGGCAGGCGGGTGTGCTCGTCGCGCTGGTTGCGGGCGATTTCATCTTGCTGGCGTTCTATGTAGCCGTGGTACTTGGCCTGGATCTCTACTTGTTGTGCTACCTCTTCCGGCACATCAGCGACGGCGAAATTCGGTAGCCTGCCCAGATCCCGGAAGCTCACACCGGGGCGGCGTAACAGTTGTTGCAGGTTGCTCTCTTTGGACAGGGGTCGGCCTAACAGTGCCTGCGCGATCTCCGGCGGCAATGTCTCCGGTGTTACCCGAGTTGATTGGAGACGCTGGTTCTCCCGCTCAATGGCCTCGCGTCTGCTGTTGAAACGCCGCCATCTGGCCTCATCCACCAGACCCAGCTCATGGCCGGTAGCCGTCAGCCGCAGGTCTGCATTGTCTTCCCGTAACAGCAGACGGTGTTCGGCGCGACTGGTGAACATACGATAAGGCTCGCGGGTGCCGCGGGTAATCAGATCATCAATCAGCACGCCGATGTAGGCCTGATCCCGTTGCGGACTCCACGGTTCCCTGTCCTGTACTTTCAGGGCTGCGTTCAATCCTGCTATCAGGCCTTGCGCCGCCGCCTCTTCATAGCCGGTGGTGCCGTTGATCTGGCCGGCGAAGAACAGGCCGGTGATAAAGCGGGTCTCCAGCCACGGGCGCAGGTCTCGCGGGTCAAAAAAGTCATACTCAATCGCGTAACCGGGGCGCGTGATGTGGGCGTTTTCAAGACCGTTGATGGAACGCACCATCGCCTGTTGCACATCGTAAGGCAGGCTGGTGGAGATGCCGTTGGGATAAACCTCGGTGGTATTCAATCCCTCCGGCTCAATAAAGATCTGGTGTGATGTGCGCTCGGCAAAACGTACCACCTTGTCTTCAATGGACGGACAGTAACGGGGGCCGGTGCCCTCTATATTCCCGTTGTACATCGGCGAGCGATCCAGTGCGGCGCGGATCAACTGATGGCTACGCTCATTGGTATGGGTGATGTGGCAGGAGAGTTGTCGCGGGTGCGACTCCGCCTTGCCGATGAAGGAGAACACCGGCATCGGCACATCACCGGGTTGTTCCGTCAGGCGGCTGTAGTCAATGGTCTTGCCGTCAAGCCGCGGCGGGGTGCCGGTCTTCAAACGCTCAACCCGGAACGGTAACTCGCGCAGGCGTTGTGCCAGCGCGATAGACGGCGGATCACCGGCGCGCCCGCCCTGCTGCCAGGTCTCACCGATATGGATCTTGCCGCCGAGAAACGTCCCTACGGTGAGCACCACACACGGCGCGTAAAACCGCAAACCTGTCTGGGTCACCACGCCCTGCACTGCTTCGCCCTTGATGATCAGATCGTCCACCGCTTGCTGGAAGATCAGTAAATTTTCTGTTTGCTCCAGTGCCGGGCGGACAACGCTCTTGTACAAGGCACGATCAATCTGCGCGCGGGTGGCGCGCACGGCCGGTCCCTTGCGTGCATTGAGGATACGGAATTGAATACCGCTACTGTCCGCCGCCAACGCCATCAGGCCGCCCAGGGCATCTATCTCCTTGACCAGATGCCCCTTGCCTATGCCGCCGATGGCCGGGTTGCAGGACATCTGCCCGAGGGTCTCTACATTGTGCGTCAGCAACAGGGTGCGGACGCCCAGACGTGCGGCGGCCAGAGCGGCCTCGGTGCCTGCATGGCCGCCACCGACGATAATGACATCGTATTGTTGATCGTGTGTGTTCATCAGGGGCGACATTGTAAGCGGATCAGTGCTTATGAGACAAATCAGCAATGTCCCCCCACCGGAGCCACTACGGGCTACGCCCTTGTGCCACCGGCTCCCCCTCAAGGGGGGAGCTAT
>JBPCXW010000001.1:0-4116 GCA_051008185.1 Gammaproteobacteria bacterium | reverse complement strand
TACGGGCTACGCCCTTGTGCCACCGGCTCCCCCTCAAGGGGGGAGCAATCATAGCTCCCCCCTTGAGGGGGAGCCAAAGGAGGCGAAGCCTGCTTTGGTGGGGGGCAGGGCGACCCCTTGCCATTTTTGTCTCATGAAACTCTCTGTCATCATCCCCGTATTGAACGAGGCTGGGCAATTGCCGGCGGCGTTGCAGCCGTTGCAGGCGATGCGTGGTCGCGGGCATGAGGTGATCCTGGTGGATGGGGGGAGTGAAGATGAGGGGGTGGAACTTGCCCGGCCTTATGTGGATAAGCTGGTGATCAGCAAGCGCGGGCGGGCGGTGCAGATGAATGCCGGGGCGGCGGTGGCGGGTGGTGATGTGTTGTTGTTTTTGCATGTTGATACACGGTTGGGTGAGGGGGTTGAACAGGCTGTCTCGGGTGCGGTTTGGGGGTTTTTTCGGATCAGGTTGTCCGGCGGGCATTATCTGTTTCGGCTTATTGAGACGGGTATGAATTGGCGTAGCCGTTGGAGTTCGGTCGCGACGGGGGATCAGTGTTTGTTTGTGCGTAGGGAGCAGTTTGAGGCGATGCAGGGGTTCGCACCGATTCCGTTGATGGAGGATGTGGAGATGTGCAAGCGTCTGCGTCGGGTCGCGGCGCCGGTGATTATTCGGCAGCAGGTGGTGACATCCAGCAGACGCTGGGAGCAACAGGGCATTGTGCGGACGATACTGAAGATGTGGTGGCTGAGACTGGCCTGGTTCTGTGGCCGTGACCCGGCCCGGCTTGCGCGGCAGTATGAGTAAGTCCGGGACAGTAATCCTGATCTTCGCCAGAACGCCGTTGCAGGGGCAGGTGAAGACCCGCCTGCAACCAGTTTTCTCTGAGCAGGAGTGTTTGTCCATTTACCAGCGTTTGCTGCGGCGTAGCCTGATAACGGCGACGGCCGCGGGTCAGGCGGCGCTACAACTGTGGGTTATGCCGGATATAAAACATCCTTTTATCAAAGAGTTAGGAGATACTTTTGATGTAAGCCTGCACCTGCAACAAGGTGTCGATCTGGGTGAGCGTATGTTGCATGCCGCCACCGATGCCCTGCAGCATTACCAGCGGGCGATCATCATCGGTTGTGACTGCCCACAACTACAAGCGGCCGATCTCGCCAACGCCGCCACCCGACTTGAGGATGGCCACGATGTCGTACTCGGCCCCGCCTCCGACGGCGGCTACTACCTGCTCGCCCTGAAGGCCGCCCATCCCACCCTGTTTCACAACATAGCCTGGGGCACGGAAACCGTACTTGAAACAACCCGCACCAGATTGCGACAGGCACAACTATCCTGCTACGAACTACAGCAAAAAGACGATCTGGATCACCCGGACGATTACCGGCGTGACCAACACCTGTTGGACTGACCGATGAAACCCCTGTAGCAAAAAAACCACACAGGGACACAAAAAGGCATAAAAGGCTTCATCGGGATTTGCTTTTTTGCCACTAGTGGCGCAGGATACAGTTCTTTTGCACTCAGCAACGGGGGAAACACCATGTCCATATCATCCAGTAATAGTGCCAACCACACCTATACCGCTCTCTCAGCCCTGCTCGCGCTCAGCCTGTTATTCAGCCATGACATCGTGGCACAGGACGAGGGCTTTATGCTTGAGGAAGTCGTAGTCACCGCCAGAAAGCGTGAGGAGAGCCTGCAAGATACGCCCATCGCCGTATCAGCGTTCACCGCACGAGACCTTGAGTTCAGGCAGGTCAGCAGTACCGACCAGCTTGGCGACATTACACCGAATCTGACCTTTGACAACACCTCACCTTCCTCCGGTTCCAGTTCCGCCGCGCAGATCTTCATCCGCGGCATCGGGCAGACGGATTTCACCCCGGTAACCGATCCGGGTGTGGGCCTGTATATTGACGGCGTTTATATGGCCCGCTCGGTGGGCAATGTGCTGGATTTCCTTGATGTGGAACGAGTGGAGATATTGAAAGGCCCGCAGGGGACCCTGTTTGGGCGCAACACCATCGGCGGTGCCGTCGCGATACACTCCAAACGACCGACTGATACTCCCGAGATGAGCCTGAAAGGGCAGTTCGGTGATGACAGCATGGTGTATGTAACCGCCACTGCCAGCGGCCCTCTTGCGGATGGCGTTGCGGCTAATCTTGCCTACTCTTTTCGCAATCGGGATGGCTATGTGGAGCGGCCCTACGACGGGGTCGATCTCGGTGATGATGACAGCAATGCGATACGCGGCTCCCTGCTATTGGACCCGGCGGAAAACCTTCAGGCTTATGTGACTTTTGATTATTCCAGAATCAGGGAAAACGGCGCACCCAATGTGTCGGCTGGTGTTGGTGTTAGCGAAATGGACCCTGTAAACGGTTTCGGTTTACTGGGTAATGCACTCCTTCCCGATTGCGAAGTAATCGAGATTAATGACGCTTATATGGGGAGGGGCAACCCGGGATTAGAGAACCCTACCGGCCCGGGCTCACCTGGTGGATGGGAGAGAGGGACGGCCCCGGCGGCACCGGCAGCAATCTCTGAGGCGCTCGTTATGGATCCGGACTGTTACGGCCCGGACAGAAATGCAGGGCCTTATACTTCAGAGGGAACTTTCCCTGTGCAATCACATCTGGATGTGTGGGGCTTCAGCGGTGAATTCACCTGGGAGATCAATGAGTGGTTTGGCATCAAGTCCATCACATCCTACCGCGAAGTAGAGATGACCTCATCGCGTGATGGTGATCATACGCCGGCCAATATCTTTGCCACGGTGGATTGGTATGATCATAAGCAGTTCAGTCAGGAGATACAGCTTAGCGGTGTGATGCTTGACAACCAGTTGCAGTGGTTGGTTGGGGGGTATTATTTTCAGGAAGATGGTTCAAACATTAACCCGGTTACCCTGCCTGTCGGCGCAATACAAAGCGGCGGATTGTATGACAATGACTCCCTTGCCCTTTTCTTCCAGAGCACCTACAGCGTGACCGAGCAACTGGATTTGACCTTTGGTGTCCGCTATACGGATGATAACAAACGTTTTACGCCTGATCAGATAGCCTATGGCGATGCTTCGGCTGGTGTGAGCAGTCCATTTGATCCTACCTGGCCACTGTGGCCGGACAAGTACTCAAGGCCGGGCGGCCCTGCTCTGGACCCGGGTGACCGTATCCTGCCGTTTGTGGAAGCCAAGCGCAGTTTTGATGATGTCAGCATCATGGCGAACATCGCCTATCACTTGACTGATCAGGTCATGACATACTTTACCTATTCACAAGGTTATAAAAGTGGCGGATTTGATCAGCGTTACGCGGGGCCACCGCCATCAGCATTGCCGCAAGAACCAAGCGGTTTTGACCCGGAGACCGCCACAAGCTACGAGCTTGGGCTTAAATCGCAGTTTCTGAATGATACGGTACGGTTGAATGCGGCCATTTTCCATACCGATTATACGGAACTGCAAATCATCATCCGACAAACATTCAACCCCGTCACCTTCAACGGGGGAGATGCCAAGATCACCGGCGGTGAGGCTGAACTGACCTGGGTGGCGACTGAGCGTTTCCTGATGACGGCGGCCATCGGCTATATGGATGCGCGATACAAGACATTGAATGACAGTGTTTCGGGGTCTGGCAATTCTGCGCCGGTCTTGCCGCACTACAAACTGGTCAATACCCCTAAATGGAGTGCGGCGATAGGTGCCGCCTACACCTTTGACTTCAGTAACTGGGCGACACTGACGCCGAGACTGGACTGGTCTTATCATGGCGAGCAGTACAATAATGCGGTCAATACACCGCAGCTTCGTCAGGAGAGTTACAGCCTGCTGAATGCCGGTGTGGCAATGCAGACGAATGATGGCAAGTGGGAGGCACTGCTGGCACTTCGCAATATAACTGACAAGGCATATATTATTACCGGCAATTCAGGGGCTGGGACGGCGTCTTCTTATATCGCTCAGGTTTATGGCCGTCCCTTTGAGTGGTCAGTGTCTCTGAAATACAATTTCTTTTGAGGCGGGGGGGTGACATCGGTCCCCCCACCAAAGCAGGCTTCGCCTCCTTTGGCTCCCCCTCAAGGGGGGAGCGAACACGAATAGCTCCCCCCTTGAGGGG